>CAYILI010000008.1:0-24320 GCA_964364105.1 uncultured Gammaproteobacteria bacterium
TTTATATCCCTGATCCAAAAGAAATTTTATCCACGCGTCAATATCTATGTATGCTTCTTCTAAGAGCTCGAAACTTGATCCTCCTGTTCGACCATATCCCGGGGTATTTAAATATAATTCGGTTTCGACTCCAGTCCCTCTTGTTTGAACAGAAATAGAGGCAATATTTTTTTCATGAAGTTTTTCTGCAATTCTTTTAACAAATTCTCCGGTATAAAAATCTCCCTGAAATCCATGAATGTGAATTACGGCAGGCTTGGTTTTATCTCCTGGGACAAACAAGCCTCGGAGCAATAATCCATCTTCTGTTTCTGCGCGAACCAATTCATACATGAGGTTATTATAGCATTTTATCCTGAATTAATTGATGGAACTAGATTTACTTTTTGTAAATTTCACGCCTGTGGCCAACGCGGAGAATAACAATATTTTGTTTGTCTATATCAAAAACTATTCTGTAATTTCCAACTCGATATCGATATGTACCAATAGATGAATTAATGAGTCTCTTAGATACAACTGTCGGATTTTTTGAAAGTTCTTCAAGTTTTTTCTTGATTCTTTTCTTCGCTACATTATCTAGCTTCTCGATATCATTAAAAGCAGTTTTTGTATAAACAAGCTTGTAGCTCATTAAATTTTTCCAAAAACTTCTTCGTGGGTTAGAAAATCATGGTCATTATATTCTTTTCTTGCTTTTTTTATGCTGGCAAGATATTTTTTGTTTGCAAAAGCAAGAAGGTCTTCAAAAAGATCAATATTCACAATCGCTGAGGTAATTTTTCCTTTTCTTGCCACCAAAAGAAAATCTTTCTTATCATTTACTTCTGAGAGAGTGTCAGATAAATTATTTCGTAAAACTGTAGAACTTACAATATTCATGTTATTTTTAATTATACGCTACAAACGTACATTGTCAACAATAAACAATTACAAAAGTCACTACTTATTCCAACCAAATTCTCTATATGGAATTTTATTTAAATAACAAGATATTGCATCTTTAAAAACTTCTGATATATTTTCAGGTAATTCACCCAGATCAAACCAATCTGCATGATTTGATTTACTTTTCTCAAAATTAGTTGGCTCACCCTCCCAATTTTTTGTATAAAAATAAAAATGGACTCTTTCTGAATTTGTGACTAAATGTGAAACATTATAAAAATGTAAATCTTCTAATTTTACTTTTACACCTGTTTCTTCATATATTTCCCTAACAGATGCTTGCTTGGCAGTTTCTCCTTTATTAATGTGGCCGCCCGGCAGATTATATTTTCCATCTTCCCACCCGGTATTAAATCTTCTTAAAAGAAAAGCCTTATTATCTTTTATTAAAAGCGTAGAAACTGCGATTACAAATTTAAGCTCATGATCATCTGTTGGCATCAATGAGATTATAGCAAAAACATTGACTATCTAGGAAATTGTGTATAATCGTTTTATATGGCGACAGAAGATATTTTAGACCAAGTTAATCTTCGCTATAGTAATGACAAAAAACCAGGCTACACTAGAAAAATAATTGGAGATAAATTTGTTTACTTCGATACACAAGAAAATAAAATCACAGACCAAGCTACAATTGACCGCATTAATAAATTAGTTATTCCTCCAGCTTACAAAAATGTCTGGATTGCCCCATACGCAAACGGCCACATTCAAGCTACGGGAATTGATGCGAGAGGAAGAAAACAATATCGATATCATCCACTCTGGATAAAAATGAGCCAAGGAGAGAAATTTACACATATTATGGAATTTGCCAAACACCTTCCCATCATTAGAAATAAGGTTAGAAGGGACATGGAAAAAACAAAAATTACCAGAGAAAAAATACTTGCTACTATCGTCTGGCTTTTGGAAAATACGTTAATTAGAGTTGGAAATGAGGAATACGAAGAAGAAAATAATTCATACGGCCTTACTACCTTAAAGAACAGACATGCCAAGGTAAATTCCACAGATACTGTAGTTTTTCAATTCAAGGGAAAGAGCGGAGTATATCACAAGGTGAGCATTAGAAATAAAAAGGTAGCGAAAATTCTTAGACGATGTAAAGATATTCCAGGACAAGATCTTTTTCAATACTTTGATGAAAATGGGGAAATCCAAACAATTGATTCTTATGATGTTAATGAATATCTAAAACAAATAACTGGTCAAGAAATAACTGCTAAGGATTTTAGAACTTGGGGCGGGACAGTTATGGCAGCGATGCATTTTAATAAATTAGGTCTAGCTGAAGAAGAAGATAGTGTCAAACAAAACATAGTAGATACAGTTAAGGAAGTTTCAAGTTTTCTAAGAAACCGTCCCGCTACATGCAAAAAATATTATATTCATCCTGCGGTAATCCAAACTTATGAAAAAGGATATGTAATTTCCAACATGGAAGAAATGCCTAAGAAAAAAAGATATTTCTCAATCGATGGACTCGGAGTTCACGAAAATAAAACCATGGCACTCTTAACTTACTCCTCAAACTAAATGGGCGCCAGGAGCAGGAAAATTAGTAATTGTTTTTATAACCTCTGGTAATTCTTTTAATTTCTCAGCTACTTTTTCAGCGTCCTCACTTCTGCAAATTACATGAACATCCTGGCCTGTGTTAATCGTAAAATAACACTCCAATCCTTCACGCCTTAGACTTTGTACATATTTCATAACTGCCACAGTTCCTGGTGTCCAGTAGAATAAAGGTGGGTTAGAAGTAAATAAAATAGAATGAAATTCTAGCGCCTCCCTCTCAACAACATCTCCAAAATCTGAAAAGTTTTTTTCTTCAATCAAACGTTTGACGTTATTTATTTTTTCTGGAATTCCCTCTAATCTTTTTTCAAAAAATATTCCAGACCTAGCAGACTTTTGTCCTTCACTCGTTGCAAGGAATTTTTTCTCAGTGCTGACCACTGCAATTACATCAGCAATCTGAAAATAGTCAGGCGGAAATATAGATTCAGCATAAGATTCTTCACTTGTGTCTCCATCCTTCCACTCTACGAATCCATCAGGAATTGAGCGACATGCCGATCCAGAACCTTGACGGGCTAGAATTGATAAATCTTTTTTTGAGAGCTTAAGACCTGCTGCCGAAACTCCGGCTATAGTTAGCGCTGCAAAACCTGATGCTGATGAAGAAAGACCAGTACCTGTAGGAAAATTGTTGGAAGTAACTACCCTCGCCTTTTGATCAATTTTTGCCAAGGCGCGAATTCTATCCAAATGTTTTACTCCGCGATTATTCTCAAGACTTTCTTCTATGCCATTTATCTCTATTGAATCTTTTTCAAAATCTCCAAACTCTACCTCAGTTGTTGTTATAAGATTTGAAAGATTCATGGAAATACTTCCATTCTCAGGAAGCCTTAAAACTTCATCTTTTCTTCCCCAATATTTTACAAATGCTATGTTCGAAGGTGCTTGCGCTTTTATTTTCATATTAAATTAAACTTTTTGAATATATCAATTATACCATCTTCATTTATGTGTCCTCCAATAAAATGTTTTTTATCCTTTTTATTTAATTTATTCTTCAACTCTTCAGTTCCATTCCCCATTACACCTTTATATCCGCAAATTTCTATAAAATCCCAATCATGAATAGTATCTCCAACTCCCAAAACTTCATCTAATGATACGCCTAAATACTCTGACAAATATTTTACACCAGATTTTTTGGATGATTTTTTAGAAGTTACGACTGCTGTTTTTACTTCACCCGTATTCGGTCCACTAGACCAGGAAAAATTAAATTTATCTGAAAAATTATTAAGCACTTCAGTTGCTTTTTCCTTATCTTTTTCAGTGAAAGCAGATATATTAAATTTTGAGATTTCTTGATTTCTAATTACATTCTCAACATCATCAACTAAAGCTGGGGGTTTGCCTATGAATTTTCCATAAGTCTTGGTATATTCATTCTCTAATTTTTTTAACAAAAAATAATTGTCTATCGTAAAAAAATTAACATATGTTTCTTTTCCTAGCGCATACATAAATTCCAAAAGATCTTTGGAATTAATTAAATCTTTTTTAATTATTTTATTTTGAATTGGATTAAATATCACTGCTCCTCCGTCCGCAATATGAGGATTATCAATACCAATCGATTTAATATTTTCCCATGCAGCAAAAGTAGTTTTACCAGTTAAAAAACTTACAGGAATCCCACTATCGTGAATTTTCTTAAGAACTTCGGTGACTTTTTTACTGGGGTATGGAAAATTAATTCCGGGAAGATTTCCTATGATGACTCCGTCTATATCAAGAACTATTGCTTTTATCATCTTCTACTCTGACTCCTTCTGCATTTGTTTTAATATCCATAATTTCTCCACCAGCGTCTGTAATTCCTTTTTTTATACTGGTCAAACTTTCACTTGGACCAAAAGCAATCATACAATCTCCCCCTCCAGCTCCAGATAATTTTCCACCATACGCTCCTCCGCTTACAGCGCCTTCAATCATCTGATCAAGCTTTTCAATACTTACCCCAAGCTCTTTTAATAATGCTTGGTTCTCATTCATTAATTTTCCTACCTCTTCCCAATTCTCGTTAACAATTTCTGGTTTTGCTTTTTCTACAATTCCATCAATTTCATTGTAAATTTCATCAAGTCTAGTTTTATTATCTGCAAACTTTTCTTTAACTGCATTAATTAAAGTTACAGTGTCAGCTTTTATTCCAGAATATCCAACGATCAATGGCAAATGCTCAATCGCTAATGGCTCAATAGTTTTTCCGCCTGTTAAGAAGTAAAGAGTTCCGCCATAAACTGCAGCAGCTACATCAAATCCTGAACCTTTTCCTTGAATATCTAAAACTGCTTTATATGCCAAATCAAAAATCCCTTTGCTGTCTAGTTTTAAATCGAATAACTCTGAAAGTGCCTTGACTGCACAAACAGTGGATGCTGATGAAGATCCAAATCCAAATTTAGAAGAAAATTCTGAAGAAGTTGTTATCCTAATCCCTTTTTTCCCTGTCATCCCGAACTTGTTTCGGGATCCTTCCATCAAATTTTTTACTGCAATTTCTACAAACTTTGCGCCTTTTGGAATATCTCCCTGACCAAGTTCTGAAATAGGTTTTTTATAACCAGTAACATCTACGTCAGTCGCTTCTAATTCAAAATTTGGTTCGTCAATTAACTCAGCAGTTAATTTAATTCTTTGGTCAACTGCAGTTACGAGACATGGATGATCATACACAACAGCATGCTCACCAAAAAGCATTAATTTCCCCGGCGCTGATACGGTTACCTTATTCATTATTTAATAATACAGTTGATTTAACTGCTCTAATAATTATAACAGGATAATCGACCTTTACTAATCCGTCTTCTTCTCTAATATTGAAAGTTGATTTAGCAAGATCAGGAGCTTGAAGAAGTAATCTATCCATTTCCATTCTCTGGGCGTCGCTTATTTGTCCAGCTTTACCTGCCCACTGTGTTGTTGTAACTCGGCTTGTATACATCGCATCAACCGAAGCTTCAAAGCCAGCATTTTCAAGAAGAGTCATCCACTCTTCCTGTGTTGGAATGTGGCATTCTCCATCCCTTTCTATATTTCTGTGTTCAAATCGCTGCTTTTGCCTATGATGCTCATTTAACCAATCTTTTGTTCCTTCAGGTGCAACCATGTCAGCAACTACTAAAACACCGCTATCTTTTAAAACTCCGTTTATTTGCGATAATACCGTTGGCTGTTCCTCTGCTCTAAACTCCTTAATCCCATATCTAATAAATCCCTTATCGAAAGGGCTTAAACTTACTGCAGCTAAATCTCGGGCATCTGCATTGACTGTAAATATACCTTCGGGAGTTCTTGACAGCTGTCACTCTGTTAATGCTATTGCGGTGTATTCATGTTGAGGAGCGATAGCTCTTAATTCTTCAGCCATCTTTCCGTGTCGAGACATAAAATCTCCGACTCTAAGAGACGGTCCAACCGGAGTTAGTCCACCAGCATTTGCAATTAACTCAGAAAACGAAGGATCTCTATAGGTTGGTGGTCCTTCTCGATCATCTCTTCTTCCATGAACTTCTGGCATTACCATAAATTTATTTTTCCTCCCTTAATCCCTCAACCCCAAGCGTAACTTGGGAGGGATCTAATTGGTGTGATTTTAGCACTTCTTTTAATTTTTGCAAATCTGTGTGATAAATAAGAATTATTCCCGTAGCTTTCATCGTTCCTCCAGCTCCACAAATCTTGGCAGCTCCGCCTGATTTCTCAATATCTCGAATTATTTTTTTAACATAGTCTGAAACTACACCAATTTTTTCCAGATTTTTTTCTCCTCTTTTAATAATTCCTGGAATTTGTCGCGGAATATTTTTTTCAATAGCCAAGCGTAGATCTTTTACTAGCTCCTCCTGCCTATCAAATATTTCTTTGGTTAGAAGTTCGTTTTCCTCTACTAACTTTCGCACATTACTTACCATTTCCCCCGTCGACTCTGTCGGAGTCCCAGTGTTAATTATGTAAAAATTTTTTGTAATATCTTCTGACATTTTCATTTCCATTGGTTTTATCCCATCATCTTTTTTAAACCAAACAAGTCCACCATAACAACTTGTAGAATTATCTCCTCCTGATGGCTTACCGTGCTTCTTCTTCTCGCACAAAAATGCTATTTCATTAATAGTTTTTTTATCTAGATTTTTACCTGTGAATAGACTTAAAGCGCCAATAACTGAAACAGATAGAGCACCAGAAGAGCCCATTCCCGCTCCTACTGGAACTTCAGAATCTATCAAAAGATCAAAGCCAGGAAGTGATTTCAAACCATAATGTTTTATAAATTGACCGATAATTATAAACGGATAATCCAGAGGGTCCTTAGTAATAGATTTTAAAAGCGGAATATCATTTTCTTTGTCGTATTTATCCCAATCGTTTTGGGCTTTTTCAAACTTTTTAACTACCTTATCAAACGAAAGAGTTAGATCTTTATTAAAATTTTTCGACGAAACATTAATGTTTTTATCTTTACGCGGAAAAACAGAAACATAACATCTTTTACTGACTGCTGTTAAGATAGCAGGCTTGTTATAAACAATTGCATGTTCTCCAAGCAAATGTAATTTTCCCGGAGCGGAAACTTTTATATTTTTCATACTGGTTTAAATTTTATGTGATATGCGATTACTCCTTCTGTGTCGCCATTAAAAGATCTTCTTATAACTGCTGTGACTTTTTGTCCTTTTTTTAAATTTTCTTCTTCCCAATCTACAAGCTGACCGATCATTCTTTCTTTATTTTCGTATTCAATTATTACGACGGGGTATGGCGCTTCATGATGAAAAGCGCGCGGCGGAACTCTAACAATTGTCCAGTTTAGAACAACGCCAGTTCTTCCGATATGGCTTGCAACATTTTTTTGTCTTCTCCAAAGTTTTACTGGTGTAGTAATCATAATTTAATTTTCAATTTTAAATTTACGTTTTGCATAAGAGATGTATAGCCGCAACTGCACCCGATCCGCCAACATTATGTGTTAGTCCAATTTTTGCTCCTTTAACTTGCCTTTCGCCTGCTTCTCCCCTAAGTTGAGTCGTGATTTCTACAATCTGTTTTATTCCAGTTGCCCCAACTGGATGCCCACAAGCCTTAAGTCCTCCAGAAGGATTAGTAATAATTTTTCCCTGCCTGCCGGCAGGCAGGCCTTTTCCTATAGTCATCTTTCCGCTCTCAATATCCTTTGCTCCTTCTCCTCTTTTAGAAAAACCTAAATCTTCTACGGCTATAGCTTCAGCTATAGAAAAGCAGTCGTGAATTTCCGCAATATCTATATCTGTGGGTTTTAGACCAGCTTTTTTATACGCTCTTTCAGAAGCGCTCACTACAGAATTCAAACTCACAAAAGATTTTCTTGAATGAAGAGCTAAGGTATCTGTTCCTACTTCACTTGCAGATATAAAAACATTTTTATTTTTTCGCGGTTTACTACTTATTACAACTGCTGATGCTCCATCTGAAATTGGTGAACAGTCAAGAAGTTTTAACGGGTCTGCAATTCGCCCGCTTTTCATAACGTCCGCTACTGTAATTTGTCTTCTAAATTGAGCCTTATCATTTAAAAATCCATGAAAGTGATTTTTTACAGAAATAGAAGCCAATGTTTCTTCTGTTACTTTGTATTTATCCATATAGGCTTGCGCCATTAATGCATAAATTCCAGGAAATGTTGCTCCGGCCATTCTCTCATTATCAGAACCGGCGGCCATAAGCCCTGTCGTTACATCGTCTTGAGAAGAATCAGTCATTTTTTCAATTCCTAAAACTAAAACTGTTTCATACTGACCACTTAAAATACTATTTACTCCAGTGTTTAATGCTAGTCCTCCTGAAGCACACGCTCCTTCTACTCTAATAGCTGGAACTAATAGTCCCAACTCTTCTGCAAAAAATGCTCCAAGATTTGCCTGGTTTCCTAAAATTCCAGCAAGCATATTTCCGACATATAATGCGTCTATATCTTTAGCTTTTAACTTTGCATCTTTAAGCGCACCCTGAATAGCTTGCCTTGCTAAAGCACGTGGTGATTTATTCCAAAGTTCTCCAAATTCAGTTGTTGCAACTCCTAAAATATTTACTTTCATAACGTATGCATTTGTTTTAAATATTGTGCATAACTCACATATTTTTTATCTGCAATCTGCTCTTCAACCTTCAAAACCTTACTCTGCTTTGCTGAGATATTTTTTGTAGCTTTAAAAATAAATCCATCTGATCCAGCACCTGAACCATAACTCACAAAAAATATTTTCTGACCGGGTTTTGCTATATCCAGAACAGCTGCGAGCCCCGTCAAAGAGGATGCAGAATATGGATTTCCAATCCGGTCAACTATTAATGATGGTTCGAGTTGCTCTTTTGTAAATCCGAGTTTTTTTGCTGCAACTCTTGGAAATTTTCCATTTGGCATATGAAAAACGCAGTAATCAAAATCTTCTACTTTTAATTTACTTTTTGTGAGTAATTTTTTCGCTTCATTAATTACATGCATGAAATATGCTGGCTCTCCGGTAAATCTCCCAAAATGAGAAGGATAACGCATCCCATCCCTTCTCCAGAAATCTGGGGTGTCTGATGTGAAGGATGAGGTATCTAAAATATCTGCAATTATTTCATCTTTTTTAGATCCTAAAATAAAAGCGGCTCCCGCAGATGCTGCAGTGTACTCCAATGCATCGTGTGGTTTTCCCTGAGCCGTATCAGAACCGATCGCTAGTCCGTATTCCGCCTGTCCGCTTTCAATTAAAGAATTCGCAATTTGCATTCCAGCAGTTGCCGCTTTACACGCGAATTCAAGATCCGCTGCCATATAATCAGGGCCAATTTGTAAATATTCTGCAGCAATTGACGAAGAAGGATTTACAGCATACGGATGGCTTTCGGATCCAAAGTAAACGCATCCTATTTTACTTGGATTTGTTCCTGCCATTTTAAAAGCGCGTTTTCCTGCTTCAATTCCAATCGTAATTGCATCTTCATCAATTGCAGGAACTGATTTTTCAAAAACTCTCAAACCATTTTTTATTTCTTCTTCGTCTTTTTTCCAAACCTCGGCAATATCAGATAATTTTATTCTGTATCTTGGAATATAAACTCCATATCCAACAATTCCACTCATAGTTTATCCTCAATCTGTCATCCTGAATTCATTTCAGGATCTAGATACCGAATCCAGTTCGGTATGACAATGCTACCCCTTACCTCTGCCAAGTTTTTGATGTGCTTTTGCAAGTGTGCCCTCAGACAGACTTGATAATAATGAAATCTCTCCAGCTAATACTGCAGCTCCAATTATTTCTGCAAATTTTTCAACATTTCCTGCGCCTTTTACTCCTAAAATATTCAATGCTTCATTTTGCGTAGCAAGTCCAGTTCCTCCACCAACTGTCCCCACCTGAAGAGAAGGCAAGTAAACAGATACTAATAAATCTCCATTTTTCAAAACTTTCGCAGTCGTAATTCCCATACTTCCTTCTACCACATGCGCCGGATCTTGACCAGTTGCAATAAACATGCCGGCAATTATATTAGCGTATTGTGCATTAAATCCTAAAGACCCACTCATTGCACTCCCGATCATACATTTCGCAAGCCAGACATCAAAGAATTTTTCTGCTGTTGTTTTTAAAACTTCTTTTAATACTTCTTTTTTTAGAATTACCTCTGCCCAAACTTTAAATCCTCTATTATTTATAAAGTTAAGCCATGAAGGTTTTTTATCAATATCATAATTTCCTGCAACCGCTAACATCTTGACATTTGTTTCTTTCTCGATAAACTCTCCAAGAGCCTGCGTTGCGATTGTTACCATGTTCATTCCCATAGCATCACCTGTCATGAAATAAAATCTGACATATGCATAAATTCCTTGTGTTCTTACATCGGCTTTCTCAAATTTTAGATGATGGGACGTTTTCTCTGCCGTCTTTACAAGTTTTTCTTTATTTTCTTTAATCCAATGATAAAGCTCATTACTTTTCTTTATGGATCCTGTATAAAAAACTGGTCCACGCGTCATCCCAACTCTATGCGAGATAACACTTGCTCCGCCGCTCTCTGCAATTGCCTTGCAACCTCGACTAACTGAGGCGACCAGTGCTCCTTCTGTTGTCGCCAGCGGAATATAATAATCCTTAATTCTTGATTCATGATTCTTGATTCTTAACGGTCCTGCAATTCCAATCGGAATCTGGGCAGCGCCAATCATATTCTCATTATTACGAGTGCTTGCAACTGCTTCATCCAGGGAAAACTTACCAATATTTGAGAGATCAACGTTCAAATTTTTCTCCATTGCTTCTCTCCGAAGCTTTACTGAGCTAAAATCTCTTAGGTTCATCCCGTTAGAAAATCTCCTTTCTGGGTAAGCTTAATAAATTTAAGTATCGTGTATTCATAAAACTTTTTCTAACGGGATTCATAAACAAAAATGGGCGCAAAATGCCCTCAATATTATAGTCGTAAATATTTTCTAAATCATTCGAACCAGGCACCAGTCGATACCTGGTGAAGCCAAGTGCAGTATTGTACTTGGCGAATCAAAATACCTGAAAATGTCATCCTGAGTGGAACGAAGGATCTTTTGTATGTATAATACGAGGGTGGGAAACATCGTAGATCAGGTTTTGTCAGGAAATCCGGAAGCAGTTAGTGATTTCTATAAAACTAACTCTCCCAAAATCCTTAAATACCTAAGTAAACATTTACCGAGTAAGGAAGATGCTGAGGATCTGACAAATGATGTCTTTTTTGAAGCAATAGACTCCTTAAATCTCCTAACCAAAGAGGACAATCTTCAAGCTTGGCTTTATAGAATCGCTCACAACAAAATGGTGGATTATTATAGGAAAAGAAAAATTAAATCTCTTCTTCTTTCTCAAATGCCATATCTTGAAATAATTTCTAATGAAATTCACCAGCCGGAATTTCAGTTTGAAAAAGATAGAGTAAGAGATAAGATTGAAAAAACCCTAATTAGTCTTTCTGAAAAATATCAAAAGGTCTTAAGGCTTCATTATGAAGAAGGAATTTCAGTAAAAGAAATCGCCAGTAGACTAAATATGTCATTTAAAGCGACAGAGTCCCTACTATTTAGAGCTAGAAAACAATTTCAAATTTCATATGGACGAATCTGAATTTATTTTAAAACTTCAGGAAAGAGCCCGCACTCAAGAGAAAATAGTTAAAGATATGCCCCTTTCAAAAGTTTTTTCAGCTGTTAGTCTTTGGCTTGGGCGTCACCCTTATAGAATTTTAGTGCCACTAGCATTTATATTAACTTTACTTTTCCGTGGAGTTTTAGGACCAAAATACACTGACTTTGTGCTTTATATATTTAGAACAATATGAAGAAAAGAACATTTTTTATATACGTTGCATATGTGTGGACAAAAACTTTACTCGGTCTCACACTTCATCCATATACCTCAGTTAGGGAAACTTTACGCAGGCCAATTCTTCTCCCTGTAATAATTAGCCCCCTAATAGGCCTTGGGATTCTTTTAATCGTAGGAAAAATGACATCACTTTTAGTAGTAGTTTATAATCTAAAACGTGAACTAATCGGAATTATTCTAAGCACTACACTTATCTCAATTGTTTTCTGGCAGTTACTCCTTCTCTATCTTTTATTAAGCTTCGTCACCGCTTACCTCAAGAAACGCTAGGCATTTTTGCTTTTATCTTACTGCTTTCTTCATCGGTGGCAAAGCGGGGCTGGGAATTATTATCAATAATCGTAAACTTCTCGTCAATTTTTTCAAACTTTCCGTTCCTATAAATAAATTTGTATAAAACTCCTTCACGTGTCTCTTGGGACCAATCCTGATCAAAAATGGTATTTCCCTGTGCATAAATTATAAATTTTTCTTTATAAACTTCTAGTGGCTGAATCCAATGAGAATGATTTCCCAGAACGATATCTGCACCGCTATTAATTGCTAAACGGCCTAAAGAAATTTGATTTTCTGTTGGTTTATAAGTATATTCTGTGCCCCAATGAAATGAAACAATAACAATATCCGCATTAAGCTTAGCTTTCGAAGTTAAAGTTGAAACATTCTCCGGAATTGCATTAGAAAGTCCTCCCCAATTATTCCCCAGTTCTACAAAGCCAATAAGCGCAATCTTTTTATCTTTTACCTGAATATATTCTATTTTCTCATCCAAACCAAACGTCTTTACTCCTTTCGAGTTCAAAATTTGAACTGTTTCTTCCAATCCTTCCAAG
Source organism: uncultured Gammaproteobacteria bacterium (assembly GCA_964364105.1). Classification (GTDB taxonomy): domain Bacteria; phylum Patescibacteriota; class Microgenomatia; order Levybacterales; family UBA12049; genus 2-01-FULL-39-10-A. The sequence continues at coordinate 12,758 of CAYILI010000008.1, forward strand.
CCATAATTTGTCGTGTGATTATTTGCCAGACTTGCGCCGTCAATTCCAGCATAAATCAAACCCGAAACATTTGAATCCTCACCGCAAAAAGTAAATCCATCCCGTATTATCGGACAATTTTTTATTAAGGGGCCTTCAAGATTTGTAATCGTAAGATCAGCTTCTCTTAAATAATCTGCAATTTTCAGAAATGGGTAGCTTGAGTCTTTCTCAAGAATTATTTTATAGTTAACATCTCTTACAAGACCAATATCCCCAGTTGTAATTAAGCTAATTTCTTGAGGTTGGGAAACTTCTTTCGATGAAGGACCAATAATACCAGGGACTTCTTTGTCAAATTTTAAAAGAAATATAAAAACTGAAGTTGTTACCAGAAATGCAATCAAATACTTTTTCATTTCTACTGCCAGGGAGCTGTGCCGTAAATAGTTATTGGAGTTCCAGGATGATCATCATCAACATAAGTTGTGTTGCCCGAAGATGGGGGATTTGCCCATTCATAAAGAACTCCTGCTTCTTCCGGTTTCATATTTATACATCCATGACTCATGGGATGTCCAAAATTATTATGCCAATATGCTCCATGAATTCCATATCCCCTGCTTTTTGGAATTTCATCATTATAAAAATACATCGTATAGGGAACATTTGGAAGATTATAATATGTTCCCAATGCTTGATTTCCACCCTTCATTCTAGTAGACCTAAGCTTAATCCATGTCATAAAATCTCCCGTTGGAGTTCTTCCCCATTTTCCTGAAGAAATTAAAAATTCATGAATTATCTTGTCTCCTTCTTTTGCATATAATCTTTGCGCAGACAGATCAATATAGATATGCTTATCAGACGTACTGTCACCTAAAACCGTCAATTGTTCTGAGCCCATTGCAATCTGAGTTGGAATACTTACTTTTTTACCCATAAATTCTCCTTCTTTTGAGTTAGGGTCAAACTTTCCAGTTAGGTCCTGAATGCAGCTAATGGAATTCGCGCAGGACTTAGTTAAAATGTTTTCTTTAATAAAAAATACACCCAGTAAAACTGCAGAAATTCCCAGAAGCCAATACACAAATGTGCGGGATTTTTTTATTTTCTTTTTAGCCACTAACCACATCGTAGTTTCTGGATTCCAGAAAGTAAATAGGGTATCTAACTTTCATTTGGAGGCTAAATAGGTTAAAATTAGCACATTGCGGGATCGTCTAATGGTAGGACAACGGACTCTGAATCCGTTTATCTACGTTCGAATCGTAGTCCCGCAGCATAAAAAAAGGTTCAGAATAAAGTAGGATAACGGACGGCGCCTGTCCGCCTTTGGCGGAAATCAGTTCATCTTAGGTCGTTTACCCTGAAAGGTGAAAAGCTTTTTATGGGAATCCAAGTCCGGCAGCAAGATATATTGACATATCCAACATATGAATTGGGAAGAGTTAGATAAAGAAATCACAACACTTTCTTCAAAAATCAATAATCCACCAGATATTATTATTGGAATTGTACGAGGAGGACTAGTTCCTGCACGGCTACTTTCAAGCAAGCTTAATGTAAAAACGATGCATGCTCTTACTGTTAAAAAACTTGGAGCTGAAAGAAAGGTAACTAGCGAAATTGCTGAAGATTTAACAGGAAAGAAAATACTGCTTATTGAAGATATGCTTGAAACTGGAAAGAGCTTAATAGTTGCAAAACAATATCTTGAAACGAAGGGTGCGATTGTCAAAACAGCATGTCTTTATATAATGCCAATTTCAGAAATAAAACCAGACTATTATCTTAAAGAAATTAATGATGCAGTAAAGTTTCCTTGGGAATAAAACCTCCATTTATAAATCCAATTTAAATTCCTTCAGATTACATTTCCCCGATCCCTTGGTTTGATTCATTAATTAATATTTGCTAGAATTCGCGCGTATGAGCACTGAAAGAGGACAAGAAGCCCAAAGACTTGAATTTGATCATCTGTCGAGAGTTCGAGATTACTATACTGAAGCCCAAAGATTCTACAGGCTTGCATGGCACGGAAACACTAACGGACTACACTATGGCATCTGGACTGATGGGGTAAGAAATCTTCACGAAGCAATACTTAATGAAAACAGAGTGCTTGCTGATTTAGCAAGAGTACAGCCCGGAGATGTGATATTAGACGCCGGCTGCGGAATTGGAGGAAGCGGAGTTTGGCTTGCCGAACATAGAAGAGCTGAGGTAGTAGGAATTAATATTGTTCCCGCACAAATAGAAGAGGCGACGCGGATTGCTAAGAAAAGAGGATTGTCTGATAACTTAAGATTCATGTTAGCAAATTATCAAGATATACCCTTGCCTGATGATTCAGTTGACGTGGTTTGGTCCTTAGAAAGCATAGAACACGCAACTGATGCTCCAAGATTCATAGAGGAATCATACAGGGTTCTTAAACCGGGCGGAAGAATAGTAGTCGCTGCAACATTTTTAGGAAGAGGAGAAGTAACTCAAAAGGAAAGAGAGCAAATGGAATTGGGCCAACAGGTATCTGGATGTTTTAATGACTTCAGGACAGCAGACCAAATTGCGGAGGTCATGTCTAATACAGGCTTCTCAGGGGTTAGAAACATAAACGCCACAAAACAAGTTATGAGGTCATCGCGAAGAATGACAATAATGTGTAAAGCCGGCTTAATTCCAGCAAGAGTTGTTGGGGCACTTGGTCTTGTTTCTAGGGCAATGGTTCTCAACGAAGTTTGGGGAACATATCAAGAAGGACTATTTAAGTCCGGAGCAACTTCTTATAATCTACTCTACGGTTTGAAAACACCATCGGAAACTGAAAGAACTACTTCTTAATTTCTTTTTTCAAACTTATAAAAACTACCAACATGGTTAATCCACTTATCAACAGAGGGAACCATATTTGACCAAGCCACGGCTGGGGAATTAAGAATAATACATCAGGAGTTGTAAGACTCTGTGGCCATCTTACCATTAACCAAAGATGGAAATAATAAACAATATCCCATACAGCAAATGCCCAAAGAAAAATTGCAATCCGCTCTCTCCATTTACTCGCAGCGATAAACGCAATCATTCCAAGCATTATAATAGTCCCAGCTTCTCTTATTAACTCAAAAGACAATAAACTCATCGGAAGTCCTTCACGAAGCGCTTCCTGACTGTATGCAATTTCTTTGGACATTCTCCATACATCAAAAATGTTTCCCTCAAATCCAGGAAGCATTCCCGTGGCAGCTCTAAGGTAAATTACACATGTGGCTTCAATTACACCAAATGCAATTCCGAAAATAAGTAAATATAAAAGTGTTTTTCGGGTAATTGAGAGCCTATTCTTTCTGTAATAGAAAAATAAAACAAATGGGACGAGTATTAAAAAATTTACCCAAAAAGGAGAGGTCAATAATTTAAAATTGTCCATTGTTAAATTCTGGATTTGATATTTTCTATTATTTGATCGCGGCCTTCAATTTTTACCATAGTTTCAATTAGGGGCAGGCCTTGCTCTTTTCCTGTAATTAAGAAATAAATAGTCTTCATCGAAACCCCCTCTTGATCTCTAAAATTCTTTAAATGATTTAAGATTATATCCTCTCTCCAATCAGTATGACTGATTTTTTCTAAAACTCCCAATAATTTTTTACCAGTTTTCTTTTCATCTTCGGTAAATTCTCTTTGTTTCTGAGGAGCATTAACTAGATTTCTAAATTCAGAAAGTTTTTTCATTCTACTTTGCGCAAGCCCGATCAATAAGTCTACGTGCTTACTATCAAAAATTACGCTGAATTCCTTGTCATTTCTATAAAATTTTTCCAGGCGCTTCTTAAGCTCCGCTGGATCCATATTCCGAATCCACATTCCATTAATCCATTCTAATTTTGTTAAATCAAAAATTGGGCCAACCGGTTTTAAGTCTTTAGGATCAAATAAGTTTATAAACTCACCAATATCAAAAACTTCTTTTTGTTTTGGATGGCTCCACCCCATAAGTGCCAGAAAATTAAGAATTGCTTCAGGTAAAAACCCTTCTTCTTTATACCAATCAACGCTTGCATGACCATGTCTTTTGGATAATTTGGATTTATCTGGATTTCTTAAATTTGGAGTGTGATAAAAAAGCGGTTTTTCAAAACCAAAATAATCATACAAAACTATATGCTTTGGAAGAGAAGAGAGCCATTCTTCACCTCTAATAACATGTGTTATTTCCATCAGGTGATCGTCCACCACTACTGCAAGATGATATGTGGGAAATCCGTCAGATTTAATTAGCACTGAGTCTTCCAGGAGGGTTAAGTCAAATTCTATATCTCCTCTTATTTGGTCTAAAACTTTAAATGTTTTGTCAGTCGGCATCTTGAGTCTTACGACGTGCGACTCATCCAATCTTTGTTTAGACTCTTCAATATTGAGACTTCTGCAAGTCTTATCATATATAACCGGCTGCTTTGAAGCTGTTAGCGTGGCCCTGAGCACATCAAGTCTTTCTTTGGTACAAAAACAATAATATGCTCCACCTTTATCGATTAGCTCATCAACATATTTTTTATAAATTTCTAATCTTTCTGACTGCCTATACGGACCATAATTACCAGGCTTTCTTACACTCTCATCTTCTGTAAGTCCAAACCAATCAATCGCCTCAAAAATTTTATCCTCTGTTCCCTCTACGAATCTTGCCCTATCTGTATCTTCAATTCGAATTGCGAATTGACCTTTATTTCTTTTAGCAAATGCAAAATCAAACAAAGCTTGATAAATAGTTCCTATATGCGGAAATCCAGTTGGACTTGGTGCAATTCTAGTTCTTACCATAAATATTATTATATCAGTGAGGGTGGCGCGAAAAGTGATTCATTTGTGAAGCAACTGAAAATCTGCTTTCTATTATATTATTGCAAACCTTTGACTGTAGCAGATTTTCAATTAGCGCCGCGGGAAAAGAATGCTATTTAAATCAGCTTTGCGAGCGTGCTGAACAAATGCAATCGCTTTCTAGCGACAGAACCCTCATCCTTTTCTTGCATTGTAGCTAAAATCTCCTTTATACTCAATATATGCCCACGACCCTTAGCAAATTTAAGAGTCAGTTTTTAGTTGTGGCCAAATGGGCCGCAATAATAATTGGAATAATAATTGGAATATTTGTCCTAATTAAAGTTTTCTTCTTTATTAAGGAAATTATTTCCCCTACTCCAGATGCTCCACCGACTGTTTCTTTTGGCAAACTTCCTTCAATCTTTTTTCCTGAGAGTATAAATAAAAAATTCACATATTCAGTGGATACTCTAAGCGGAGAGCTACCAGTACTTCCCGACAGAACAAAAGTTTATGAAATGGAAAAACCAGGCCCTGATCTTCTCGCAGTCCAACGTGCGAGTGAGAAAGTCTCCTCTCTTGGTTTTAATAACAAACCAGAACAGCTGTCTGATATTCAATACAGATGGACAAGTCCGGGACCTCCAGCTAAAAGCCTCGTATTAAATGTAAACATGGCTTCCTTCACTCTATACTCGTCGTATTTAACTGACCCTGCGGTTCTTTCGGGTGTTTCACTTGGAAATCAAGAGGATGCACTTTCGACTGCCAAAACGTTTTTAAATGCTTTAGGACTTTACCCAGAAGATATAGATGAGAAGAAAACAAAAATTGAATTATATTCAATTAATAATGAAGTTTTAGGTCCAGCAGAAAGTCTTTCCAGAGCAAAACTTATAAGTGTCTCGTATTTCCAGCAAGACAAAGATGAAATAAAAATGGTTTATCCTGGAGGCACTAACTCGACCATGAATTTAGTGATTGGATCTGGAAAAGAAAACCCTCAAGTGGTTAATGTGAGATTCTTTTATCAAAAGGCTACAGAGGAATCTGCGACATATCCCATCAAAACAGCGCAGGAAGCTTTTGAGGAATTAAAAAATGGAAAGGGCCGAGTCGTAAGCCAAACCGGGGAAAACCTAAACATCGTTATTAAAAATGTTTACTTAGGATTGTATTCAGAAGGGAAGCAACAAGAATACTTAATGCCTGTAATTGTTTTTGAAGGAAGTAATAATTTTATGGCTTACGTCTCTGCAGTTAAGGACGAATGGATAGAAAAGTAATATTATCATTTAGATAATTTAATAATATTTGCGTATCCCCAAATCTATCCTGACTTTGCATAACTACGAATATTAGATCGGCATTTTCACTTGGAAGATTTCTAGATGTTACGAGAACTTGTCCCGCTCCATCCGTAAAACCAGTTTTTACTCCATTAACTCCAGGAATATCTAATAAAATATTTATGTTTCTTGCTAAGTATTTGGTGCCATCTATGCTTCGGATCTGCCTGCTTTTAGTAGCAACTACTTCTGAAAATTTCGCGTTTTCTAATGCGATACTAGTAAGTCTTGCTAAGTCAATTGCAGTAGTATAATCTTTTTCATCAAGAAGTCCAATCGGTTCCTCAAAATATGTGTCTAGCAAATTATAAACTTTCGCTTTCTCATTCATTCTTGCAACAAAAGCCTTTTCTCCGCCAGGATAATTCTCGGCCATTGCCTGAGTCGCGTCATTTGAAGAAGGAAGCATCATTGCATAAAGAAGATCTTCAAATGTAAATTGTTCATTAAGAGGAAGTCTTAAAGCAGTCCCCTCTACATTTGATTTATAAATAGTTAAAATGTCCGAAGACTCATAATATTCTAACGCTACAAGTGAAGTCATAATTTTAGTGGTAGAAGCTGGCGAAAATCTTATCTTAGGATTTTTTTCAAACAAAACAACCTGGGAGTCTTTATCGATCACGACAGCACCTTGAGCCGAAATAATTGGAGTAAATGAGAAATTAACCTGAGGATATCTTTCGGGATTAAAATCAATTGGCTTAGTATAAATCCCAATTAGAGAATTCTGCTTTTTTAACTCTATATTAAGAAGCGCTAAAAAACTAAATGCGGCAAAAACGATTACTAAAGTGACGAAGTAGACAATTTTTACTTTATTTATCTTTGGAAAATGTTTCATTCATTTTACTTTGTGACAATTTTAATTCCGAGTTCTTTTAGTTGCTCTTCTGATACTCCGGCTGGCGCATCCATCACGGAAGTTCTTCCAGTTGAGGTCATAGGAAATGCCATAGCTTCTTTAATTGATGCTTCGCCGGCTAAAAGTGCGATGTGCCTATCAAGCCCAAGCGCAATTCCCCCATGGGGCGGAGCACCAAATGAAAATGCTTCAAGCATATGCCCAATGCTTTCGCTTATTTCTTCGTCGCTATAACCCATTATTTTATAAGTCGCTTTTAGAATTTCAGGGGTATGGGCTCTTATACTTCCCCCTCCAGCTTCTAATCCGTTGCAAACCAAATCATACTGCGTGGTCATTATCTCTCCAACATTTTCGCCTTTCATTAAATTATCCAAATGCTCTGGGAGTGGCATGCTAAATGGGTTATGAGTAAAAGTCCATTCGCTCTTACTGTCCAAACTATCTGAAACTTCAGTTTTACTTACTTTTCTAAAGAATGGAAAATTTATAACCCATGCAAATGCGAGAGTCCCATCCTTTTTTTCTTCCTCAGTTCGCAAATCAAATTTATCTGATCCGTATTTTTCCATCGCTTCTTGATAAGTAATCACTGGAAACTTTTCATCTTTTAATTTTCCTCCAACTGCTTTTACGGCGTCAATTACTGCATCTTCAGTCACTTCCATCACATCTTCTCGAGTCGCAAAACTCATCTCAAGATCTAACTGTGTAAATTCAAATCCTCTATCAGCTCTCAAATCCTCATCTCTAAAACATTTTGGGAATTGGAAATATCTTTCAAATCCGGCTACCATAAGAAGCTGTTTGTATTGCTGAGGACTTTGAGGAAGTGCATAAAATTTTCCTGGCTGAAAACGGGATGGAACAATAAAATCTCTCGCTCCTTCCATAGTTGCTTTAGAGAGAATTGGGGTTTCAATTTCTACAAAATCTTTTTTAATTAGAGACCCACGAAGTGCCTGCATATAGTCACTTCTAAGTCTTATGTTGTCCTGCATTCTTGGGCGTCTAAGATCAAGATATCTGTACTTCAAACGCACTTCTTCGTTTATATCTAAACCATCAGAAGTTACGTCAAAAGGTGGAGTTTCCGCTTTATTAAGAATTTTTACACCCAAAACTTCTAGCTCTACAGTTCCCGTGAGAAGCTCTTTATTTACATTTCTCTCCGGCCTAGCATTAATTTTTCCAGTAATTTCTACTACAAACTCCGGTCTTAATTCCCCTGCTTTAGCATGCGCTTCCGGAGAACTACTTGGAATTACTACTGCCTGGATTTTTCCTGACCTATCCCTAAGATCTAAGAAGATTAATTTCCCATGATCGCGCCTTATATCTACCCACCCTTGTATTAAAACCTCTTCGCCAACCTTATTAACTGTGTCTTTTATAAGCGTTCTTTGCATAAGTGTATTTTAATATTTTGCCCTAAAGTTAACAACCCTCAGCTTGATAAATACTATAAGCTATGCTAGAATAACCCCACTATGGCAACTTTAGAAAGACTTTATAAACCTCCCGTTGGAGAGGTAACTAGAGAAATGAAGCATATTGAGCTGATGCTTTCAGAGAAAGGACCTTACTCTGTACTTCCATGGCGTTCAATACCGGGATTCTATGGATCAAATGCAACTGTACAAAGCCAATTTTTAAGCGATTTAAACACGCTTGGAAATTTGGTGGGTAGCTATGGTGTAATAGAAATGGCGCAAGCCGTCAACACAGATACAAAAAGGGAGAATGTCAGAGGAAGAACTAACAGAAGAGCTATGCGTATTTTTTCTCCAGAATGGGAGAAAATGGATCCCGCAAAACGTGAAGAAGAAATTTCTTCATATGCTAGCATAGCAAATGCATTTATTAATGACTATTTTAGAACTGGAGGATGGCAGCCACTCGCAGACAAAACCGACCTTCATGAAGAAGCTGAAGGTGCAAATTCAATACCAAGGCTTATGGATATAATGCTAAATAATCCTCGTGGACGTGTAAGATTTGAGGCAAAAAGGAAATTAGTGCTTATGCAGTTAGCTGCTACAGCAATCGCAAGGGGGAAGGAAATAAACGAAAAAGAAGGAATATCTCGTATTACTGAGCTGTTAAATGAAGATTTCTGGTTTGGTGATGTGGTTACGTCAACCAGAGGCAAGAAAAAAATTAAAACTAAAAGATTAAGAATAATGCCAGTAGATATTGAAAGTCATCATAGTTATGAAACACTTGAGTGCATTGGAGAACCAACTGAAATCTCAAGCAATACAGCACATCAAGAACTTCAAAGAATCAGAGCTCATGTTCCTGAGCCAGGTGGATATTTTATTAAAGTTTCGCACTATGAACAAAGATTTATTAACTACGAAGGGGAATTGATACCGGTTTATCAGGACAGCAGACCCAAGCGAATCTTAGCTAGAATGGCAAAAATGATTAGAAAAGAGCAGGAAGATCCTGCAATCGCTGTTCAGGATACGACTGGTCTTATGTTCGTTGTCAAGGATATTCCTAATGCATATAAACTCCTTGATTTCTTTACTAAGGGAGGAGAGAATGGAGCTTTAACAATTAAGGTGGGCGACTTAGAAGACACACTCAGTGGAAAAGAAGAATATAGTGCGGAAAACGAAGGAAGCTCACCTAAAACAAGACAGCTAAAATTTATCGCTACAATCGAGGGACATTCCGTAGAGGTAATCATTCATACCTTTGCAACTCAACAAATAAATGAGCTTGAAAATGAAGTTGCGCATGAAGAATTTGAGCTAAAAAGAGACATAGAAGTATATAAACAAAATTTTCCGAAAGAAATTTATCACGTTGACCCAGAAGAAGAACTCCCATCATTAATTGATAGACTTAGACGAAGAAGAAGAGCATCAGCATTTGCGAGCTAAATCTTTAATATTTAACTCTATTTTTTTATTCCCATTCCATTCATTTAGCTCAACTGAATACACAACATCTACGTTATCTCCTATTTTTAAATCCAAACTTTTATCATAGTTAAATAAAATTCCCATGATTCTTGATTCATGATTCTTGCTTCTTAATTCTAATTTCACATGTTTGCTTTCTTTTCCTACAAACTTCATTGCTGATATTTCCAAACCTTTACTTAAAAAAACAGGAGCGGGGTTTTTCATTCCAAATGGCTCAAGTTTTAATAATTCTTCAAACAAATCCAAATTAACTAGATCAATCGGCAACTCACAGTCAATTTTTAATTTCCTTATTAAATGATCTTCATTTATTAATTTTTCTGCGAGTTCTTCAAGTTTTTTCTCTAGAAGTTCAAGTTTTTTTGTTTCCACTGTAAAACCTGCTGCCATCGGGTGTCCTCCTGCATCTACTAAAAATTCCGAAGCTTCTCTTATAAATTCTATTATGTTTAAGCCACTGACAGAGCGGGCAGAAGCCTTACTATGCTTTTCTCCAACGGACAATACAATTGAAGGAAGATAATATTCTTCTGTAAGACGCCCTGCTACCAAACCAATTACGCCTGGCTGATAACTTTCGTGATAAACAAATAACAGTTTTTTTGAAATCTTTGATGAAGAAAGATCTTTCGCATGCTCTACGGTCTCGGCGGTAATTTGTTGACGATTTCTATTTGTTTCTCCGATTATCCTTGCTAAATTCTTTGCTTTCTTTTCGTCTTTTGTACACAACAAGCGCAAACTATCCATCCCCTCTTCAAGTCTCCCCATCGCATTAAGTCTAGGGGCAATAATGTGACCAATTTCATATGTTCCTATTTTCTTGGGATCTAGCGTCGCTTCTTCAAATAGCGAAACCAATCCAGCTCTCTTAGTCTCTCTTAAATACTTCAAACCAAACTTTACTAAAATTCTACTTTGCTCAGTTAATGGAACTAAATCAGCAATTGTCGCAATCGTTACTAAATCTAAATGTTTTAACATAATGTCATTCTGAGCCCGCGAAGAATCTTTTCCAGATCCTTCATTCCATTCAGGATGACATTTTTTATATATTTCTTTCGACAAAAACCACCCGACTGCTGAGCCGCAAACTTTAGTCGAGTGAACAACAGAATATGCATTGGGTAGTTTTTTTCCGAGAACATGATGGTCTGTAATAATTACGTCCAATCCTAAACTGTTTGCAAAATCCGTTCCATCAAATGCCACTATTCCATTGTCCACCGTTAGAACAATCTTAACCTCTGGATACTTGTCTCTCATTCCCACGACGCCTTTTTTTGAAAGACCGTAACCCTCTGTAATTCTATTTGGAATATAGGGCATTACGTTTGCTCCAAGCGTATTTAATGTCTCCCAAAGAATCGCGGCACCAGTTATTCCATCGGCATCATAATCCCCAAAAATAATTATTAGCTCTTTTTTTTCAATCGCTTCCTTGATTCTCTTTAAAGTTTTCGTGAGGTCATTTTTATTTATTCCAAGCAAATTAATATCGAGGTCAGATAGTTTTGGGTTTAGGAATTTTTCAATTTATTTTTTAGTTTTTATCCCTATATTTACAATTAAAATTTTAATCAGAATATATAATTGAAAGTTGA
>CAYILI010000009.1:0-22044 GCA_964364105.1 uncultured Gammaproteobacteria bacterium
GTGTGTCGATTGTCTCTGAACCACATTTCTTTGTTTCTGTCACTCATATGAATTACGTGGTCAAGACCAAACCAATGGTCAGCCAAAAACTTTATATCGTTTTCGTGAACGTGAGTAAATAAACCAATATCCATTCCACGCTTGCCACCAAAGCAATTTTGCACATCTATATAGAAATTTCTTTCATTCCACCGAGGGTAACCGATTTTCATAGTTACACCTTGTGGTGCGGCCGACACAATTCTCTCTGCTATCTTTTGTAGAATCCAACCACTATTTACAGTTATTACGTTGATGTGCATTAAAACCTTTCAGCAATATTTCAAATGGACTTAGGCCGTGGTGAAGTTGCATATTCTCCCTCTCACGTCTAAGCATATCTAGCATTTTTTGATGGTCTATGTCTCCAGTTCCTTTTTCTGAAAGAACTAAATCTACAACCTCTACTATCTCATCTTTCCTAATTGGAGTTCGTTTATCAAAGAAATTCTCCAATTCTCCTTCTATTAAACAATATAAAGCATGAGAAGTTAGGCCACCACAAACACTTGCAGACTCAAGAACTCCCTCTAGCCAACTTGTAAAGGAATCAGGGTCATCAATTATTTTTAGATGGTCAGCGATAACAACTATGTGCTTTGAAGTAAAGAAACGACGAGAGCTAATCTCCATAAAGCCATGGAGCCAATATTTGAAATCTCTATTAGTCACAGAGACACTTCCTTCTTATAAATGGAGACATATTCACCCCACAGCCATTTATCTTCACCGCTTCTCTCCCACTTCATATCACCATCTTCATTTGGCCAATTTTGCTTTGCACAATCCTTTGCACTAATTAGCTTAGTGAATACCTCAATTTGGTTGTGGTCGACATCATGATATACATATACTATCATTGGCTTAACAGCTCCGCGCATAGGGGCGTATCAAAGGGCTTAATATCCTCCTCCACTCCCTTGGGTCCATAAAGCTCCTTGGCTAACTTCTTGGCGTCGTCCGCTGCGGCCTTTTCCTCTTCCTGTCTATGTCCACTAATCTGGCCGCCGTGAACTCTAAACGCAGCAAGCTGACCTCTTATTAGGCCAAAATTTGTATGTTGGGCCGCTCTTACTGCCCATTGATAATCCTCACAAATGCGGGTCCAGAAGGCGCCGGTTTTTTCCCACAGCGCCTTTGTATACATAAAACTCATGCCAATATCATAGCCTTCGATTAACATGGCGCCATTCTGTGGTTTCTCATGAATGACTTCATTAATCTTTTGGCCTTTTTCATTTATATAGCAGAAATCACTATACATTAATTCTACATTATGACCCTGGCGCTCTGCGTGCATCATAGTGCCAGCAAACACATCGCAGAAATTATTAAAGTATATATTGTCTGCGCTCCACCAAGTAATATATTTTCCGCGAGCCGCTTGATGTCCTGTATTTAGAGCATCACCTGGGCCGCCAAAACCACCGTTATTTTTATCAATGAGCCTGAAATTTCTATAGCACAAAAACTTAGTAATAATATCCCTGGTACCGTCTGTGCTGCCGTCATTAACTACAATAACTTCTGTCTGTGGAAAGATAGTCTGTTTAGTAGCAGAGTTAAGCGTGGCGCCAATAAACTTCTCCATATTGTATGCGGGCACAATAATGGAGATTAGAGGTTGCTCGTCCTTAAGTTCAATGTGCTTCAAAACTGCCTCGCTTCTGTAGATTCCTTTAATGCAATTGTTGCGGCTTTGCCTTTAGTTACAACTTCCTGAATTTTGTCGAAATACCCTGTGCCAACAAAACGCTGGTGTTTAATTGCATCAAAACCATCTAGCTTCTGTGCCATGAATTCGTCGCCCTGCAAACTGGCGTATCCAAGCATTCCACGTCTCTTATAATCGACGGCCAACTTAAACATAGAGAAGTTCATAGTATGGAAGCCGGCAAGAGTTACAAACTGAAACTTATACCCGAGCTTAAACAGGTCATTTTGGAAGTTGAGTAGCTCTAGGTCGTTTAATTTGGCCGACCAATTAAAACTTGGACTGCAATTGTAAGCTAAGCTCTTTCCAGGAAATACTTTATGAATCCCGTCAGCAAATTTCGCCGCCTCTTCAATGTCTGGCGTAGCAGTTTCCATCCAAATTAAATCAGCGTATGGAGCGTAGGCCAATCCTCTTGATATGGCCATGTCTATGCCGCCGGTAATACGATAAAATCCATCCTCTGTTCTTTCGTAATACGACTGAAGAAAATCTTCATTACGAGCCCTTTCTATAAAATCATGGTCCTTCTCGTCAATATCAGAAGTTAATAACTTGGCGCTCTCTGCATCAGTGCGCGCAATAATAACCAACGGTACGCCGGCCACATCTGCCGCAAGTCTAGCTGCCTTCAACTTATTAATCATTTCTTGGACCGGCACCAAAACCTTGCCGCCAAGGTGACCACATTTTTTCTCACTACTAAGTTGGTCCTCAAAATGGACACCAGCCGCACCAACTTCAATCATTGCGCGCGTTATTTCATAGGTATTTAAGTTACCACCAAAACCAGCTTCACAGTCCGCTACTAGTGGTAGGAACCAATCCTCAACGCTTCTCTTTCCCTCTACAGATTCAATTTGGTCCGCTCTAGTCAATCCATTGTTTATTTCACGAACCAACTTCGGCACACAATCAGATGGATATAGAGATTGGTCTGGATACATGCTACCATTACGGTCTGCCGCAACTTGCCAGCCGCTCACGTAAATGGCCTTTAAACCCGCCTTTACCATCTGAATGGCTTGATTGGCACTTAGTGCTCCAAGTGCTCTAATTGGCTCGCCAACATAAACGATATCAGCCCATAGAACTTCCGCACCCCTTTTTGCCAAAGTATGCTGAATTTCTACAGAGCCACGCAAAGCCAGTACGTCCTTTGCCGTATGCTCTCTCGTCGTATACTTCCATCTAATGCTTTCAAACTCAGCTTCGATTTTACCTAGTCTGCTCATTTATTACACTCGCTATAATTCCACTTATGTATTTTATCAATATGGACAATAAATTCTTCTGGACTTAATGTATTTTTCATTTTATTACAAGTCCAGCACGCAGAAACGCAATTTTCTATAATATAATCTTCTAAAGAATTTATTCTATCTATTGAGCTTCTTTTATATGTTCCAACCCTAGTTCTAATTTTCGGCGACTCGCCACAATAACAACAATTTTTTATTACTAGCTCTTTGAATTCATCTAGTGACAATAGAAATTTAATTAATTTAACTCCCTTGCGTCGTTCAACATCTTTTTTAATTACATTGTATTCTGTTATTAATGCTTGCTCGAATCCAGCCCTATTTTTAGAAAGACCATATTTTTGTCTTTCTCTAGAAAGTCTATTGCAAAACCTCTTACAACAAACAGAAGAACAATATACAACATTTTCTTTATGAGAAAGAAATTCTTTATTACATTCTGGACAATTCATATTATATTATATACTGGAAACATTTTTTTACTAAACATCATCCATTGTGGGATTGTTGGTAGTCGAAGTTCTGAATATGCCCTAGACGTTTTAAATATTTTAAATTTTTTATTCACATAAAATGGCTCTTTGTATTCATAAGTTGGATGTGATTTCATTACTATTGGATGGTCTATATTAAATTCTAGTACAGAATTTAGATTTTCATTATAATTAACAAACTCTGATAATTTTTGGTCAAATGCGTCAGCGGCCGTTTTTCCAGGTTGGGCTGGAAATTTTGCCAATTCTAAATGATAAAATTCAGCCTTCATTTTGTGAAAACTTGAAGATTTAGCATGACCGTAATGATAAATATACAGGCCGGGAATTGTATAGCGCTTATGTTGATATTCTGGCGCGAAATATGTACATAGGCCATTACTATCTGTAGCAACTGGATGTGTATGATATCTCATACCTGACTGATATCTAATTATACGTTGATGCCAAAGATTCCATTCGCCTTCAAAATCTCTTATATGCCAAAAATCTCTATAGAAGTGTAGGAAGGTTGGAATGAATTCAGAAGCCGTTGGATGAAGCTCAATTGCCTTCCTAATACGAGTGATATCGCCATCGCGATAAAATTCATCACAATCAACAATAAAAAGCCAATCGCCAGGTTGACTAGTGTCTAGAAATATCTGCTTCTGTTCCTCTAGACATTTGAATGGCCTATCCAGAGTAAAGAGTCTAATTTTATCCTGAGGGTCAGGAAAGTTTTTAATAAGTTCTAACGTCTTGTCTGTACTACGTCCTTCTGGAGTCGAAAAGGGGCGACCAACTACGGCACCCTCAACAACTCTAATCTCGTCGAATTCGTCATAGTTATTTCTTAAGTTGTACTCAATCCACCCCTCCTCATTATGCGCGCCAATGCACTTCACAAGGCGAGGACGAGGACCGTTATAGTTTACCTCTTCAAGAATCGAGGAAATCTGCTTCACTTGGCTCATCTCCTAAAAAAGAGTCTTCTAGACACGGCCCATCTTCTGTAACTGTAGAACCGACTGAATAGTATGAATAAAATAACGCCCAGCCTGCTACTGCAAATACCGCCATTATTAAATTAAGCATTGATTGCCTCCATGAGTTTTGCGGCGCTATTTTGCCACGAGAATTTCTGAACGGTTTGCTTGACCTCTGGAAGTTTGTTTGACTTATCTTGCTTCCATCCGTGAGCAATTTTCAAAGCAAGCTTTAAGCCTTCAGTAGAAATCTTGCACCACTCACCATTACCATGGAACCATTTGCCATCTTGTGCTGTTTCCATTCCAACTGGCTGTAGAAGGAATGAATTTGTATCATTCAAGTATTCTGTGTGGCCGGAATAATTCGTAGCAATAATATCAGCACCACAAGCCATCATTTCTAGAGGTTCCAAATTCCAACCCTCGGCGTGCGACGGGAATACTCCGAAGTCAATTTGATTATACAAATCTCTTAGTTCCTGTTGAGTCTTTACTCGTGGATTAATCTTTATCTTGCTTCCTAGCTTACTCTCTAGGTATTCCTTCTTCCAAAGTTCATTTTCAATACCAATAAATGGGTTGTCATTCATCATCCAAAGCTCAACATCGTCTTGTTCAGTAAAGGCGTCGTTAAATGCCTTTAGAAGCTCTTTATGACCCTTTCTAATTTCCCACTTGCCAACATTCATAAAAACTGTAGTATTTTTACTCCAGTAAGGCCGCGAAGTTTTAATCTTTTCTATCTCATGAAATACTTCGACATCAACGCCCAGAGGAACTACAAAGGTAGGTACTTTAATTCCATTGTCCTCTACAACTTGCTTTGCCCACTGTGAGCATACAAGTATTTTGTCGAGACTGTTTAGATGAAGTAGTTCTTGTGGATTGAATTTATTCAACTCAAATATTGGGAACCCTATGCGCGGACCCCTTCCTGGAAAAAGCGCCATATCGTTTTGGTGCCAGATTTTAATTGCGGGCCCTTTGTCATAAAACATTCTCGCATTGCTCATTGTGCCCTTAACTATTTGGGCAAACTTTGGGTCACCTTCCCACTTTGGTTCTCCAATAGGAAAGAAGGAAACTGTTTCGCCGGCCAAAACCAGGGCTTTTAGGATATTATAGCCCGCTACGCCATAACCTAAATGATTTACCGGGCACATTAAATTAATTGGTTGCATTCTTAGCTTCTCCACTTTTCGTAGTGAGACATAATTGTTTCTTTCATAAGTGGACCGATAACTTCATAAGAGAAATCTTCTACTCTCTTCTTGCACTCTTTAACTCTACTATTCCAAGCTTCTTCATTGTCGTGTTCAATAACCGCTTCTCTCATGCACTGACGTAAATGATTAACGTGTGGCTCTGCCCAACTATCAAGTCCTGTATACATAAATGGATGAGGGTGTTTCATTCCACAAACGGGACTCATGTTAAAGTCTGTTAGCCAGCCAGTCTTTTTAGTGATAAATTCTGTTGGCCCGCCCCAATTAACTGCGATTGGTGGTAAGCCCCAACCCATTGCGTCAAAGTGAGTAATTGACCAACCCTCGCCTCTTGATGGCATAACATAAGCATCGCATGTTGCATAAAGTCTATTAATATCATTGTCAGACATAACTTGATTAAGTAGAAGTACAGGAGCGTAATCTCCTATACGAAGCTGGTCCTTCATTTCATTAATGAGACCGGCAAGCCAGTCCATTTGTTCCTGGCCATCATTATTACCTAAGTACATCTTAAGTATCAACATTACGTTATCAGTGGCGCGAAATTCGGCAAAGTAACTTTTGAGTAGTGCGTCAATGCCCTTCTTTTTTGCATACTGGCAAATGGCGAGGAATTTAAATCTTCCTTCCATTCCGTCGATATTTAATGGAATTGGAGTCTTATTATACTTAGTCTTATCAAAAGTATGTGGAATTTTAACCACGGGCACTACAACTCCGCTTTTGCGTGTAGCCTGAACATTTGCTTCACAAGGAACTAACACAAGGTCCATTTGATTTAACTGACTAACCCACTCATTTGGAACCCTGTCAGTTTCCCATGCAAAGTAATTTACGTTAAAGACCCCTTCTTTGCGCTCGGTCTCGTTTGGCGTCGTTTGTTGTATAGTAATATTGACCTTTGAAGTATCTCTACTAAAAAGCTCCTGCTCTCTTTCGGTGAATTTATAGTCGCCATTGTCATAACGAACTGCTCTAGTTACTAAATCACATCCGGCCTTATCTAAAGCCCTGATGTAATCTCTTGCTGCGTGCGCATAACCACTAAAATCAAAAAGTGGCGCTATATATAACATGCGCGGATTATTCACAACATTACTCCATTTGGTTGAGCGGGCATATTTTCTACAACATCATCGTCTTCATCGCTCAATCCGCGAAGCTCTCTACTTTTACTGAAGCGAGCCGCTTCAATTTCGTTTCCAGAACTAATTTCATTTCTAAAGAACATCTCAACTTTGTCTCGTGTAGTTCCATTCTTCAAACTATTCATCCAGTCCTGAAAGCCTTTATCATCAGGGCGACGCGATAGAATATTTACATAGCACCATAACACAAACTGTTCGTCAGTTAAATTAGCCGCTGGTCTGTATGGTGTAATGTTTGAAATATTTGGCGGCCTATCCCAAGTTTTTTCTCTATCAAGTAATTGAATGCCGTCTAAAATTCCTTCTACTTTCTTTACAGTTATATTCCAATTATGGAACTTAACTGCACATTCACGAGCTTCTTTTCCAAGCTTCTCTCTATACTTTTCGTCAAACGCCAGCTTGGCCATTCCCTCTGCCATTTTATCAAGGTCTGGAAGTGAGCGAATAGACATTGTTTCACTCTCGTGATAATATCTACCAACTGGTATAGCAATGCCGCCACCGTTTTCTACGTGGTCCTCCATTGCTGAATAATTTTGATACATACCAGGAATACCACAGGCTTTAGCTTCCGTAATTGGTAGAGCCCAACCTTCACAAATTGATGGATGTACATAAACGTCCATTAGGTTATAGATATCAACTAATTCTTTCTCTGTAACGCCATTGTGGGTATTTGGCATATGAGCGGTATGCTTACCGCATATTCTGCAAAGAGCCATGCCTTTACCATCACATGGAATAAACCAACTAGTAAAGATATTCGTACAACTATCACACTTGTATGTAAAAATTACATGACGCTGTAGTCCCATTCTCCATAGAAGTTCTGGCAGGTCCCAACCTACATCTGGCCAACTAGTATGACATAGAAGGACACTTTTCTGAGCTATTTCAACCTGCTTTGGTTTAGCCTTCTGATTACCCTTCCTGTATTTATTTCTAAATGCAGCATAGGCAGCAAAAAGGTCTGGGAATAATTTGCGCTTTTGATTGCGCATTACGGTACCAAAAACCAACAAGTTTTCAAACAAACAATGTTTGTCTCTTGCTATCTTCTTATCTATTGGATGGAAAACTTCTAAATCTACACCTGGAGAAGTAACATCAGTTACCTTACAACCCTCGCCTTCCAAGACCTTCTTACCAAAACGACTATATGTAGTGATTATATCGCTCTTCTTGAATAATTGGTCTATCCACTCCTTCTTCTGTGGAGCAGAGTCAACAGTAGGAACTATAAAGAGACGAAAATTAGCCCTTAGTCTACTATTTGCAATATGGTCAAACATCCAAGGGTCTCTACAATTATGAGTTGTAAAGCTTAGCACGCAATAACTATTATCTTCTTCAACTTCAAAATTATATACAGGACCCGAGTAAGGAATATAAGAAATTTTCTTTACTGAAGAAACAAGATATCCATTTAAAATCTGTGTGCGACGAGCACATCTAGAAGATTTTGTAATTACTGCATTATTTAATTCATATGTCTTTTTATTCGCTATTAATGCCAATTCTTCTGATGCGTTTCCAAAAGTAGAAATTTCATAACTTCTATTTCTATTTATTGTTAAATGGTCACTAAATGTTATATTTGTTGGTATACCGATACTCGTGCAAATTGAACGATATTCATAAATTAAATTTCTTTTTGAATTTGCAAAACTAACAGTTTTATTCTTCAAACACCCATCTGACCTAATTAATCCTCTTAAATAGCCCTTCTTAATATCGCTCGATGAGAAAAATATTTCTCCAGGTGTAGATGAATTTGGATGATTAATGAGACATTTTAAGAAATTAGACGCTGTTTTTGAATTAAAAATAACAACATATGCCTCTTTATTCTTTTCTTTAAAATAAGAAGCAGTTATACCAAATATTCTTTCGAATAAACTAATTGAGTCTATTACAAAATCAATTTCATTAATACCAAACACTATCGTTGTTGTGCATTTATCTGAAATATAACCATCACCAATTATATAACCAAGCAATCTAGCGAAATCATTATTAAGTGGTATAAATCTGTTAACTAATTTACCATGTGTTTTTGGACCAATCTTATTTCCAATAATTCTATAATCTTTTACATATTTAGATACATCATAAACTGTTTCTATATTTTCTTCATTAATCTGTGGAAGTGTAACTAAATCACCAATAGATATATCTTTTGCTGGAATGAATTGTGGCACCTCATTCTTATAAATATCTTTCCAAGATTTTTGATTAAATTTTTGATTCTTTTTTCTAAATACAAGAACTGGATGATTCGGAGTAATCATTAATGGTTCTCTATTTCCATTTACATTTATAGAAATTAACTCACCATTAAAATCACGAGACCAAGAAGATTTTACTTTTCTAAATCTGCCTTTGTGAGTTAATACTCTATCTCCACTTTTTATATTTTCAATTTTAACATAGCCATTTGATGTATGTATGAGTTCGCCAGGCGGAACACAATCCCACACAATGTCAGGTTGGAAATCAATAGCTACAGAATCAAACTTTGCCCGACCAAAAGCATTGCGTGGGTCCGACTTGTATATTTCATTTTCCTGCTGATTATTTGGAGTAACTCCATAAAAAGCCCATGGTAACTTTTGCGCCTGTGGCTCACGCTCATTTCCATATGAGCCCATCTCAGCGAGTTCATATTTACCGGTAGCGTGTAAGCCCTCCAGAATATTTCTGTTTAACTTACTAAAACCAGTTGAGAGCCACGAAGCTTCTCCACAAAATAAAACTCTCGTCTTCTTAACCATTACTGCCCCTTATGTCTCAAAATCCGTTCCAATTGTTCAACTGTAGCAAGAGAGAGACCTTCTGAAGCAGGGTCTAGACCGTATGCCTTGGTTCTTTTGAGTTTCAAAAGCTCGCCAAGCGTCTTGACATCAAGTGCATAAATAGGATTCAAGGCAGCGACTTCTCGCATTACTTCATTTCTAATACAAGTATAGACATAGCCATCTGGATTACTGTCGCTATAGGCGACCTTTCCCAATCCTTTAAGGAGTCCAACGCAGCCAGCCTGAAAGGCATCGTCTCTCAGGCGGGCTGGCACTTTTCTTATTGCCTTGTTAATCATGTCGGAATATTTTTTATTCATAGACTCCCAAGATGCAACGTAGTTGCTTAGAATGGCAGTTCGTTATCGACTGCACTACCTACGCTTGAAGGTTCTTGATTATCTTCGCCCTCGCCATCCTCATCTCCCTTGCGCTTACCATCTTGTCCTCTGGTATCAACCTGAAGATTTTCAACATAGACCTTAAGCTTTGAGCGCTTCTCGCCGGTCTTCTTATCCGTCCACTCATCACTTTCGATTCTTCCAATAACTAGAAGAGGCGTGCCCTTCTTTACCTTCTCGGCGGCATAATCCGCTCTCTTCTCCCAGGTCTCAAAATCAATGTAAGTTGCCCTATCTTCTCCCTTTTCTGAACCCTTCTTCTTAATATATCTATTTGTTACAATTCGGAATGAAGTAACAGTACTAGTTCCAACCTTTTTTGACTGAGCATCAGCTACCGCGCGCCCAAGTGCCCAAAAACCATTTCCACTCATTGACATCTTCAACTCTCCTTATTTACAATGTGAGACCAAGAGCGGTCTCACTGGTGATTATAGGCGGATAAAGACACTTTACAAGTGCTCAATTTTATTGACGATAAAACTCTCTTTATCTTTTCTGCCCAGCATCAAAACGGGTTTTCCTTCTTCAACAATCCAGGCATTATCGTTGTATTGCTTAGCGAACAGAACGAAACTCTCATTGATATAGGTTTCATCACTAACGGTCATGAAACACATCCAATTGCCGTTCTTGTCCTTAAACTTCTTAACTCCCTCAATGACGACACCAACGGCTCCGACGTGACCACTTCGTAGGCGAAGCAAGTTTCGTAGCTTAGTATCTACTCGTGAGTTAAAATACAATTCTACTAACGAACCAGTCAAAGGAACGCCAAGGTAGAACTTCTCCCAAGCGATTGCGAGCTTCTTTACATTTGCGCCAAGAAATTCAGCCTTAACTGTCTTAATGGCTTCGACAATCTTTGGCTTCCTGGCTGCACTTGGGCCACCCTTAGGGCGGGCCAAAAAATGCTCCATTGCCGCATCAAACATTTCGGAAGGCTTCCACTCTTCGGTAAAGAACGTGCGGCGCTCTTTTTCGGTAAGCTCTCCCAAAATCCTGTAGCACTCTAGTAGTTTAACTCTCTTACTACTGATGTGGTCAACGGAGCCTGATTTAATTAAGGCTTCGCAAACCGTCTTATTGAGCTTACCGCCCTCTCTTTTCTTTTTAACTCTATTTTCAAAGCTCTCAATGGTCTTTTCTCTATTTTCTTCCAATACCTCCTCTAGTAAATCCTTGGCTCCTTCAATGCCATCTTCGGCATCTCGCTCAAGGACTTTCTCTAGAAGTAAATCGACCGTTAGCTCATCATGTTCCCTTTCTTCCTGTTCCTTCTCTTTCTTGGTCTTCTTTGGCTTCTCTGGATATACAGCCATCAAAAACTCACGGGCAGTTTTGACATGCGCCACTTTTTTAAGCGAAGCGATTGAGTTGGCTCCAATCCCCTTAATATGCGCTAGACCGAAAGCAATTGTCTTTTCGTCCTGTATACCAAAGTCCTCATTGGCCAAAGAGAGATTTGGCGGCCTTACAATAATATTAAAGAGCTTTGCCTCATTGACCAATTCTTGTATTTCTTCCAAACTATCTTGCTTACCATCACTATTAGATAACATGGCGTTAAAGAATTCAAGAGGCGTATGAACCTTGGCATATGCAGTCATATAGCCGATTAGAGCATAGGACACGGCGTGTGAGTTTGATACTACAAAATCATTAGCTATCCAATTATGCTCTTCTGTATCCATCTCAACATCATAAGTATCTTCTATTCCTATTGGAGTTATAGATACTATTGTAGAAAGAGAAGTTTTGTGACCCTTCTCCCATCTACTCGTTCTACCCATCTTATAATCTTCCTTCTTATGACAACTAACGCAAAGCTTAAGTAGATTTTCTCTTACGTTATTAGTTCTGTCACTATCAATGTGATGCCATTCAAGTCTTCTTGGTTTAGAGTTACAAATTTCACAATTAATAATATTAGAAAAAGAATCTCTAATTGTTTTAAAATTCTGCCAATCATTACCAAGTAACATATAGTCACGACCATTAAATGTATTTTCATACACATTATCATGACAAATCAGCTTGCCACCAACTCCAATTTGTCCAACTGGAATCATTTGACCATTTTCAGTCATAAATTTATGGTCTATTGTACAGTCAATAGTACGACCATTTGAATCTACTACTCTAACAAGTTCTTTTGGTCCATTAAAATGGATAGTTTTAATATCTCGCGGCCTAATACGACCATCTATATCTCTAGCAAGACATTTTCCATAACCAAACTGACGGAGTTTTTTCCTAAGAGGAATTTGTTTACATTCAACGGCATAATCTCTATTGTTAACTAATTTCCATAGATGGCCAATTTCCATCTTGTTATCGCCATACTGATTAGAAGATGGTCTCTGTAGTGTTACTTTAGATGAAACACACTTGTTAAATCCATATGAAGAAAACTTATCAATCCATCCGAAAATAGTGTCAGACATTTTCTCGTCATGACCTCTTTCCTTAGCTCCTGTAAGGAACTTCTCCTTCACCTTCTTCATCTTCTCTTTGTCTTTCTTACCCATCGCCTTCCTAGCATCGTCAGCTTCTTTAAGGGTAAAGCCTGCATACTCAGAACAAATTCTCATAATCTGTTCCTGGTAAATGGGCACGCCATAAGTATCCTTAAAGATGGACTCAAACACAGGATGGATATACTCAGCCTGTAATGTTCCATTTTTGATTCTAATATAAGTGTCGATAATCGTAATGGGCTTAAAGGTAATTGGGTCTTCCCTGAATTGACCTTCTAAGCAGCCGGGTCTAATTAGAGAAATAACCGCAGCTAGGTCATCAATACAGCGCGGCTTTATTTCTTTAGTAAATCTCTTGCCAAGTGATTTTTCTAACTGAAAAACTCCCTTAGTTAAGCCACTTCCTAAAAAATCCCAGGTACGACTACAGTCTAAGGGAATGGATGGCGTTTCAAAGTCAATAGAGTCATATTCACATCCACAATCAAATTTCATTTATTACTCCAACCAGCATTTATAGCAACGTGATTCATAATCATTTGCGCCGCCAACAAAAACCCTATCCATAGAAGAATTCTTTCTATATGTTCTAGTAGCTTTATTATGTTTACATTTTGCGCACAGCGCAGGCAACTGAACAATTTCATCAGCCATGGCTAATAATGAACCCATGGCGCCAAATGGCTCTCCAAAAGAGTTCTGTGCAAGTCCAGCAATTACAACATCATATCCCCTATCAAGTAATACCGTTACTTCTTTCTGCATGTGGTTTGCTTCAAAAAACTGAGCTTCATCAAACCCCAACAAGTCAGGAAGTGGCCTGCCATGCTTATTAAGACACTCTTCAACTTCTAAAGGAGACTGTATAGATAAAGCATCTACGAAAATGCCATTGTGACTTACTATCTTGTTTTCGCCATAACGGTCATCCTTAGCGGGCTTAAATGACAATATTCTGCGGCCCACCTTTTCATTGGCAATAAGCCAGTTAATCAAATAGGAGCTTTTTCCACTAAACATTGGCCCAGTTATTACAGTAAACATCTTACTTCTCCCTCTTGTGTTCCTCTACAGCCTTTTGGAAGTCTCTGCGCTTTTCTGCGTTTGAGTGGCCGTCTTCTCCTAATTCGTGCCCATAAGTCTTACGGAACCAATCGCCAGCAAAGGTCTTGAGGCCAGTTACTTCTTCCTGTCGTATAATGCCGCGAGCCATTAATGCGCCGCAAACACAAAGGAAGAGTTTTGATGGGTCTGTGCTAATAGGTAAAAACTTCTTATCTATGACTTTACAGACTTGACACTGGTAATTGTAATTAGGCACTCTACAACCTCCTCTGCAACATTATCGGATACTATTTGGTCTAGTGAAACTAATATCATACCAAACTTATGATTGTCGCCACCGCGCACAAGTCGGAACTTGCCGCTACTACTTGGGTCCTTAAGATAGTTGAGCAAATTAGCTCGGCTAAACACGTATAGCTTAAAACCTGAATTGTCCGCATAAGGGACAACATAGACGATTTTATCTGCTTCAGTTGCGAGTATACCAGTTGCTTTTTTTCCATTATCCACCTCAAAACATAAGTTATTGGTTCTAGCTGCCATTAGGTCGAATTTAACCTCAACAAACACACCTGCGCATTCAAAGTCGCCCTTGTGCTGTTCAACTTTCGGTAACTCTCTAATTTCCGCTCCGAGCTTAGTAGAGAAGAAATCAGCCGCGACCTTAACTCCCCTTTTGGACTCTTCCAAGTCTCTCTTGAAATTATAATTGGCCATTACGTGCCGCGCAAATTAAATAAATAAGCTTCCATCAAATCCTCCGCAAATTGGGCATACTGGAGTCCAAGCCCAATCCTCTAGAGATTCGGACGGTCTCAATTTCCTATACCATTCTTTTTCACAACAAGCCCAGAGGCGATAAGTAAACGGTCCCTCTTCGTCGTCTCCACTCTGTTCGTCTAAGTGCATTACTTGCCAGTACTACCAAAGCCGCCAGTGCCGCGCTCAGATTGGCTTAATTCATCAACTTCTTGAATTATAGCTCTATAACATGGAACTACAACAAACTGAGCTACTCTATCGCCCTTTTTTATTTTAATATCATGGTCATGTCCAGCACTAGGTAGATTGTTATTGTGTAGTATAATCTTTACCGCTCCGCGATAACCGCTGTCAATTGTGCCTGGAGAATTTGCCACAACCAGACCCTTACAGGCATTCCCACTACGAGACCTGGCTTGGCACTCCCAACCTATACCAAGTTCTATGTTAAAACCAACATCTACTATGGTGGTTTCGCCTGGAAAAATAATTACATCTTCCACCGAGTAAATATCCATACCAGCGTCACCATCTTTTGCATAAGTTGGGAGCTTTGCATCTGGGTGTGTTCGTTTAAACTTAACTAGTGGAACAGGAAGACCCCATACAGTACCATTTACATCAATTGCACCGTGTCTCATATTAACTTCTCCTCTTATTTGCTTCATTTTGAGTATCTTGCAATACATCTAGAGTTTTCAAACCCAAACAATCGCATTTGAGATACCCTAGCTTGTCGAGGGTTGCGCCGTCCCACTCGGTAATTAGAGTCTTTTCTTTTGTATCAAAACACATTGGAAGGGCGCCGTCCTTAAATGACTTGTCAGAAATAATAACTCCGGCTGCGTGCTTACCTTTAGATTTGGGACAGCCCTGCAACATCTTTGCTATACGGAAAAGTTTAGGATATTTCTTCTCATACTCTTGTAACTTATCACTTGGCGGAATATCGCCATTTTCAGTTCCATAAAGAGCTTGTTCAATAGTTTCGGCTTTTAGATGAACAAACTTAGTCATAGCGTTAGCCTCTTCGAAGTCCATGCCATCTTTCTTTCCTACCAACTTTGCAACGTCCTTTAGAACGGCGCGCGGCGCAAGTGTATTAAATGTAACCATTTGAGCTACGCGGTCCTCACCAAATCGCTCCTTAATATAAGCAATAACTTCATCTCTACGGCGCTTTGAGAAGTCAAGGTCAATATCTGCTAATGAGCCCTTACGACCAGCATTGTAGAATCTCTCCCAAAT
This sequence comes from uncultured Gammaproteobacteria bacterium, assembly GCA_964364105.1. GTDB lineage: Bacteria > Patescibacteriota > Microgenomatia > Levybacterales > UBA12049 > 2-01-FULL-39-10-A. The sequence continues at coordinate 15,615 of CAYILI010000009.1, forward strand.
AAGGCCATATTGAATAGGTTCAATCTTAGTGATACCTAGACAGAATGCAACCATAGAACCTGCTGCCGACCCTCTACCTGGTCCTGTTGAAATATCTTGCTTTCGTGCCCAGCTTACAATATCCCACACTATCAAGAAGTAATCTGCAAGACCAGCAGACCCAATGTCGTCCAGTTCTTTTTTCAAGCGAGCCTTGTGCTCTTCTGTAACGTCCTCCCATTTATTCTTATATCTCCACTCATATCCTTCTCTAACAAGCTTCTTTAGATAGGCTAATGAGCGGTCATGTCCACATCCGGTTTTACCGCCAGGACCTACAGTTGCACACCCATGGTCTTCCGAATGAAGCGAGATTTCTGGTATATGTTCATAACGAGGTAGATGCATTTCATCTTTAATTTCTACAGCATCACACCTGTCTGCAATTTCAACACTTCGCTCTAACTCTTCTTGAGTCAACGTGCTCATTCTCTGATGTCCATGCTCAGTAGTGAGATATTCATTAAGCATATGGTGCGCGTCTTTTAACCAATATTCGCGCGTCGAATAATAGACCCTAAATTGTTTTTTATCTAGACTCTCTTCGTCAGGTCCCGCTACTGGCATATCTAGGTTTTGTCTAGTTCTAATAGCCCAAATCGCTTCGTGACTTTCTACGTCGTTACGGTCGATATAATGAGCATCCTGACAAGCAACTGTTTTAACTTCAAGTCTCTCTGCCATCCTGCGCATAACTTCATTTACTTTAATCTGAACGTCCAGTCCACCATCTTGTAGTTCAAGGTAAAATCTGTCACCAAAAATACTTTTGAGTATAGCTGCGTGACTAGCGGCCTCATCATATTTCTCTTCCATGATGTTGTATGGAACGATACCCTTTAGACAGGCAGTTAGGCAAATAATACCTTCGCTATGAGTCCTCAAATCCTTATAATCAATGCGCGGCGAATAATAAAACTTCTCTGCACCTAAACTGGTCAAGTTCTTAATGTTATCCCAACCAGTTGCATTTTGTGCAATTAGAATTAGGTGATGGTTCTTTCTATTCTTTGCTTCCTTTGCGGCATTAGCATCTGGCTGCATATAGAACTCGGAAGCGAGAAGTGGCTTAATATTGGCTTTCTTACACTCTTTATAAAACTCTACACAACCCGCCACCGAGCCATGGTCTGTTAATGCGGCTGATGAGTGTCCATATTGACTTAGTCTCTTTACTATATCTGGTATTTTACTAATTGCATCAAGTTGAGAATAGATTGAATGCATATGTAAGTGAGACATTTCAATTTTGGACATATCTTAGTTTCTCTCTTGCTTTATTGCACCTTGAACAAACTGGTTGAATACTTAGTTGATTTTCTTTAGAATATCCTAAATAATGGTCATATTCACGAGCTTTTAATCCACAATCAGTACATAAATATTCTGATGCTTTTAATAATCTACCAGATTTTATTGCATTGGCTACTGCTCCTCTAGCTCTAACCTTTTCTCTATCTTTAATACATCTTCGTCTATGTGAGTTCTTTGCAGCCTCAGATGAGTTATAAATTGCATCTAAAGCTATCTTTCTTTGTTTATTCTCTTCTTCTGTAAATTTAGTACGAACTCCAGCTTTACGAAGTATTCCAAATGGTCTAAGTCTGTCTTGAATTACTGTTGGATGACACCCAATAATAGACGCAATTTCAATTGTAGTTTTATTTTCTTCAACATAAAGTCGCTTAACTTCTTCAATATCAATGTTAATTTTCTTACTCATGCCGCCCCTGGCCCATTATTTCCATCTTTAGACTCTTTCTTCTGTTCCTTTTTCTTTCCGCCCTTTAGTAAATGCAACACTGTCTCAATAGCGTCATCGCTAATTGCAGTATCTCCATCATCTATGTAGTGAGAAATCTCTCCTGGAGATTGAAATTTTAACTTACCCAACATCCAACAAGCTGCGCCGCGTTTAATATCTCTAGAATAAATTATTGTGCCATCAACTAACTTAAACAAGCTCAAGAGGGTCTTCGATGACCGCGACCTGGACTGGTTTTTCTTGTTGATAGATTCCGCCATTTGGTATCTCCTTGTGGCCTTGGCAGGCATATCTCATGATAGTTAGGTCATTAACTACTTCCTTGGAATTGTAGCAACTTAGACCACCCCAACACTCCTCGATGACATAATAGTTGCATGTAATAACAGGAAGAACAAATTTGCCGTTTCGCTTAAGCGAAACATACATTTGCGTGCAACGCTCATGTCCAATACAGAATTTACACAACCAAAATTCGCGGCCGGCTGGGGACGGCGTTACATTTTCTTTAATGTCCGTATTGTGCCGCTTAATAGATTGAATAGTTAGTTCGTCGTCCTCGTCCGAAAACATTGCCGAAACTGTAGTTTTTCTTAAGTAATCCAAAGTCATCATTCGAAACTTATACTGTGGCCACAAACGTTTGGCTATAACTGAATAAACTCTGACCTGTGGGTCCTTTTGAAGAGCGGCATTACCCTTGGAATGGCGACCAGTCTTATAGTCGATAATTTCCAATGTCTCTTCATCAACCTCAGTAACAAGGTCGATAACTCCCTTAATTCTGACGCCCTCTACTATTTCGTCAAACTCAACTTCAGCCCCTAGTATCTTCCTACTAAGAATATCTGCTTCACCTTCTCTATTTACAACCTTAGCTGCCAACTCTAAGTCATCTTCAAAATTAGGACGCGGACATCCAATAAAACTAGTAGCAGCCTCTTTGGCTATTTTACAAAACCCATTATCGTTCCATTTGCAAGTTTCACACGTTTTAACTTGAGGATGTGGAAAACCGCCTTTTGCCGGGTCTCTCTGGTCAAGTTCCCATAAACGACTCTTACAGTAGTAGTTTATTAGGTTTTTTTCGTAGTCCTTGTCGCCATTGGCGTAAAGCTCCAAGACTTCGTGAACGGCAACGCCCTTATCTGTATAAATCGTTGGGTTGCGAAGCTCGGGGAGCTTTACGTGATATTGTAAAAAATACTTAAATTCGCAATCCTTGTTTGTATTTAGTCTAGATACACTCAGGGCTTCCATATCCATTTTATCCATCCACATATACGTAATGTGCAAACGAAGCATATCGCATCGTTGTCTCACCGCACTGGTTACATTTGCTCATTTTGCGCGGCCATCTAATCCTGCACTCTTCAGAAGAAAGACCCTGAGCGGCCACTTCGTCAAATTCAACTTCTTCGTCAAAAGTGCATTCGTGTTTACATTTCACTATTGACATTCTCCAACACAAGTTTTTCTAAATTGTATCCATCCTTGGAAATTACCACACCAAATTGGTTGGTTTTCAAAAGAGTTGTTAGAAAAATTATAGTATGAATGATTAAGTTTCGTTGCCATTGCTACATGTTCAAATGGCGACCAGTGACCATGACCACTACCAGACAGAAGTCTATCATAAAGTTCTAGGTCTTTATTTATATCCTTTGCTCCATCATGAGTTAAATAGCTAACCCTTGCACACCTGGCAACACCCATTTTCTTTTTTATTTCAATATCAATATGTTCTTCATCTTCTTGAATATAAGGAATATGCCAATCTCTAATAGTTGGAATAGATTCAAAATAAGACGCCTTCATCATTCTTGCAAGTAATTGTATTTCTGGCTGAGCGTCTGGATGGTCTCTTAGTGCAAAGAAATTACCATATTCAGTCGCAGAACAAATTACAGTCATCCAAACAAATGGTTCCAGTATTCTATTTAGAACTTGCTTATGAAGTGATAACTCTTGCATTTTTTCGGCATGTAATACGGCAGAATCTCTGGCCTCCAACCATTCATCTGAAGCTTTCTTAATATCATCTACTTGCTTATCTGCAGCCATACCTTTTTGGTTTGCACCCCAACTTACTGGCATAGCTGGAGAATTTTTAATCATAGATAAGAGCTTATTTGTTGGAATTGCTCTTGATGAAGCTGCATTTCTACTAAAATGTCTATGTGTCATAAATTCAGAATGAATGAAGCGCGGATATGTTAATTCAAATGTTGTAAGTCGCTTTTTATTGAACTCATTTAATGAATCTAAAATTACTTTAGCTTTAAACATTTTCAACCAAATTATATTTTCCTAAACTTCTGTCAAATTGAATCTTTCCCTGCTTAAGTAGCAAGTATCCAATTTCTTGCAAAGAAATATGAGCTAGTCTATGACAACTAGATGTGGTTAAAAATAAATTATCAATTAAATTATTAGTTAGCATTTTTATTCTTTTCCGTAAAAGGCTGTTTGGGTTCTGGATACTTTTCTATTAGACCGGCTGCAAGCTTGTCTAGGCTAGCCAAAAAACCTTCTGGAAGTTTTGGAGGTCTATCATCCTCACACAATCCATTAATCATCGCGTCTCTTAGTACAGTTAGCGAAGCTAACGCCTTAGTAATATGACTAAGTCCAGAATCAGGGTCAGTATCTTCGCCTTCCCAGTATTTTGATAGGTGTCTCCAGGTGGCATCTAAATAAACTGACGCACGAACGCCATCCACCCTATAGTTGTGACGACCATATTTGCGAGCACCCTCCATCATTGCAAGGCCAATTTCTGCAATTACGGCTAATGAAACAGTGGTAATTGGAGCTTTCTTTATACCAACGGCATCCTTTGGATTAGTGGCCTTTTCGGTCGAATTAGTCTGTGCTTGTGGTAGTTTATAAATACAAGAGTCTGAATAATTACATGCACCACTATTTATACAATTTCCACCAGGGGCACGACATACAGCTGTGTCATCAAGATTTTCAGTCAACCCAAATGTATCACGTGGCTCAGGCATTAATCCATCCTTCTGCTTCCAAAAATTCCTGCCAATTATGTACCCTGATAATAAATGTCTCGTCAATCTCTCTATTATAAGGATGGTCCATACAATAGACGGTCGCTCGTGTATTAATAGCAACCTCAGTTAAAGTATGAGGTGCGTCATCTATAAAGATATCAACTAATAGACTTTTTACATATGGAGTTTTAACATGTCCCTTAGCAATGTGAACTGATGGCGATTCAACTCCCAACTTAGTAGTAATAGATTGTATTGTGTCTTCTAATACATAATCTTCTCTACTGGTAATAAAGTGAATAGTATTGCCGCCATCTATTAAAGTATTAATACCTTCTGCTGCGCCAGGTATAGCGGAAAGGCCAAGTAGGCCGCCCTCTCTACAAAATTCATGGAAATAAATCTTCCAAATTTTGTCCTTAAGCTCTGTATCAAAACCTGTCCAGTAATAGTTTGTTAAATTGTGTGGCTGAACATCAATAGAGTAATTTACTTTTAACCAACTAGCAAAACCTCCAAGGAAATCAAAACAAACGCCGTCGAGGTCAACGCCGTAAACTTTAGGTTTTGGCAAACTTCCTCTTTTCCTTACACAATGCATCAAACATCTCCCTTACTTCTGCGGCATTCATTTCGCCGTAATCCTTTTGACCAGACGTAATTTCTACTTTAATTACGTCAAAGAATGGTGCGGCTAATTTAACAGCCTTATCTGCGCCAGTCTTTCCAGGGTTGTCATTATCGAACGCTATAATTAGATGCGTAGCTCCAGCCCTAATTAATTCGCTAATTTGTCCATTGTAGAGAGTTTTACCAAGCACAGCAACGACGTTCTTAATGCCACTTTCTACAAGTCTCAGGGCGTCAAGTGGACCCTCTACTAGTATAGCTATGCCAGTGCGTTCAATTTCTTCTTTTGCGCAGTCAATATTAAACAACATCTTACTAGCATGTAATTCAAAGTCCTTGGAATGCTTCCACTTAGGTATGCCGCGTTCTTTCCAGTTGCTATGAAGCGTGCGACCAGAAAAGGCCACAATCTGCCCATCTAAATTCCTTATTGGAAAGATTATTCGGTCCACCATATAGCCGTGGTTTTCCTTGCCTATTCCGATGTGGTATTTTTCTATAATCTCCCTAGTAAAGCCACGCTTCTCTAAATAGTCGTGATAAGTAATGCGTTGCAAACAATCGTTGCCATATGTCTTTTGTGGCACTTTTTTCTTAGCTGAATAAACAAAAACTCGATTATCTCGCGCGTCTTTCAGTTCCTTAATCTTTGCCGGGTTTAAGTCGCCGCCAACAAAATCTTTTACAAAATCTAGAGCCTCTTTAAATCCACAGTCTCTCATTCCTCTTACTAGGCCAAAAATATCGTTGCCAAGCTTATCCTGACAACTATTAGAAAAGCACTTCCAAATACCAATGTCAATCTGCCAACTCCATGCATCTTTCCTGTCTCCGTTATGGACAGGACAGCAGGCATTTACGTAGTTATACTTTTCCTTATACGGCACGCCAAGCTCGTCAAGTATGTCTAATATTTTGGCATTGGCCAATTCCTTGAGAGCCGCGAGTTCTTTGTTCATATTTCTTCTCTTGCGTCCACATC
>CAYILI010000010.1:0-21930 GCA_964364105.1 uncultured Gammaproteobacteria bacterium
GTTTTACGATATATTAAATGGAATGAAACAAACAATTCACCCACAGTATTTTAACGAAGCACAAGTAATTTGTGTTTGTGGACATAAATGGACAACTGGCAGTACGCAAGAAGTGATTCATGTGGAGCTTTGTTCTAATTGCCATCCATTCTATACAGGTGAACAAAGATTTGTAGATTCTGCTTCTAGAATTCAAAAATTCCAGACAAGAACCGAAACAGCTAAAAAATATCAGGTTGTAAATAAAGAAAAGAAAGAAGCTCAAAGAAAACAGGAAGAAGCTCCAAAAACTCTTCGAGAAATGCTAGCACAGGTTAGTTAGCTAAATAAAATCTTCATGGACGATTACAGAAAAGCCCTAATTGATTCTCTTGATGCAAAAATTGCTCAGACTTCCGAGCTACTGTCTGATCCCGACTTTAAAGAAATGGCAGAACTAGAACTTCTAGAACTTAACAAACAAAAAGATCAAATCATGGGCCTGCCTGCCGGCAGGCAGGGAAATTACAGTGAAGATCTTGAAGATGATGAAGACTCACTGGACGAAAGGAATGTTATTCTTCAAACAAGTGGTGCTGCTGGAGGAGAGGAAGCCAAGCTTTGGGGTGACGAGCTTCTCAGAATGTATTCAAGATTTGGTGAACGTGTAGGGCTTAAATTTGAGCAAGTCGACGATGGAATTTTAAGAGTAAGCGGAAAATTTAACGGTAAAGGTCCATTTAATATTTTTAAGTATGAAGCAGGAGTCCACAGAGTTCAAAGAATTCCTGCAACTGAAAAAAGAGGCAGAGTTCATACTTCGACCGCTACTGTTTCTGTTCTTCCAGAGCTCGAAGACATCGATTTACACATTGCACCTGATGATATTTCATTTGAAGCTTATCGATCCGGCGGACACGGAGGACAAAATGTTAATAAAGTTTCAACTGCAGTAAGAATTAAACATATCCCTACTGGAATCGTGGTAACAGCTTCAACTGAAAGATTTCAGGGACAAAATCGAGAAATAGCCATGAATCTTTTACGCAGTAAACTTTGGGAAATAGAAGTTGAAAAACAGCATTCAGAAATTAGCTCTCTTAAATCTACCCAAGTCGGACGTGGAATGAGAAGCGAAAAAGTTAGAACTTTTAATTTTCCCCAGGACCGCTTAACGGATCATAGAATTAATAAATCCTGGCACAACCTTCCAGAAATAATGGATGGCAATATCGATGAAATAATCGAACAGACTTCAGAGTTAATTGAAAAATAATGCTTGTCCCGCACATGCGCTCTTGCAACGCGAGGATGCAAACCTCGGGAGCAAGAAAGAATTGTGCGGGAGATGGAGAAATAGATGATGTACTCGAACAAACCCAAGAAACACTAGAGCAATGTAGCAATCTACATTATGTATTCTTTCTCTCTCTCTTTATATTCCTCTATAAGCTTCAGGTGATTATCATCGACCAGAATATTTGCTAAATGATTTCCCCCGGCTATGTGGGGCATAATTACGTAATCAGCACCAGCCTTATAAAAATCTCTTGCATCTATCTTATCAAATGCTGCAACAATTGCTTTTGGACCTTTAAAAGATTTAATATTTTTTAGAAGAAGCAAATTGTCTTCAGGATCAGATGCAGTAGAAATAATTAGACTTGCCTTCTCCGCATTTACAGCCTGAGAAATTTCAGGATCAGAGATGTCACCAAAAAAAGTCCTGATTCTTTTTCTATTTAATTTTTCAATTATATCCGGGTCAAAATCTACTACCACAAAATTTGCATTCTTTTTTATTAAGGCTCTGAGAATTCCCTCCCCCATTCTGTTTGCACCAATTAAAATAATATGATCATTTAATCCTTCTGTCTCTTTTTCCGAATCTACGCTTCTTCTTTCAAATATTCCTAAAAATGGTGCTAGCAATTTGTATAAATAATTTGCGTTTGTAATAAAATAGGTTGAAACTACAAAGGTTATTACTCCCACAAAAGTAATTACTGATAAAACTTCCTCTGAGATATGCCCAATCTTATTACCCAGATAAAGCATAATCAGTGAGAATTCCGAGATTTGAGCAAGCGCTAATCCGGCCATAAAACTTGTTCTTTTTTTATATTTAAGAAGCCCCAAAATCAAAAACATTATGATTGGACTTATCAGTAAAACAAAACCTGAAAAAACAGCAACTGCAACTAAAATTTGCGAAATACTATTAAACGCAAGATCCATTCCCAATGTGACAAAGAAGATTGTAAGGAAAAAATCCCTAAGAGGTTTTACTTTTGTAATAATTTGATAACTCTCAATGGAACTTGCCAGGGCAATTCCTGCGAGTAACCCGCCAATCTCAATTGAAAAACCAATTAAAGGAGAGCTGACCAATGCTGCAATGCCAAAAACCCATGCCAGACTGAATAAAAAAAGTGATTCCGAAGAACGTGCAATGATATTTAATATCTTAGGCAAAACTCCCCTGCTTAAAAATATTACCCAACCAAACAACACTACTACTTTTAGAATGGCAATTAAAATTTGAACATAATCAATCGAGGTTCCCCCTACTCCGCTAAAAGTTGAAAGTAAAATTAAAATAAAAATAGCGACCAGATCCTGAACTAAAAGAATTCCTACGGTTATTTTGCCATAAAGACTTTTAAGGTCTCTTTTGTCTGACAGAAGTTTAATAATCAATATGGTAGAGGAAAACGCAAGCGCAATTCCTATATAAACAGACGTTAGAGTTGAAAAACCTAAGAGAATACTGATTCCAAAACCTGCAACTGAGGTTAGAATCATTTGGAAAGCTCCTGCTAACAGGGCATTCTTCCCTACTGACTTAAGTTCTTTTACGTTTAACTCAAGCCCAATCATAAAAAGAAGAAGTGTAATTCCAATAGAGGCAAGAGAGCGCATTAATTCATGACTTTGAAAATTAAAAGCGCCCAGAGGACCAACTATAACTCCAGTAATGATAAACGCTAGAATTGAGGGCTGTTTTAAAAATCTGAAAATTATCGAAAGGACTGCTGCTAAAAAAATTACAACTGTAAGTTCAAAAAAAATACTCTCCACCTAACTAGTATTAAGTATTTAGAATTAAGTATCAAGTATTTAAAGATCTCAAACCAGGATCAGACGATCATAATTTCTTCTTCAAGTGCGATATCATACTTTTCTTTTATTTCTTTTTTTGCTAAGTCAACTAATGCTCTGACATCCCTGGCCTTAGCATTTTTAAAATTAACAATAAAATTAGGGTGTCTTTCAGAAAATTTAGCTCCTCCAATTTCGCGTCCTTTAAAATCAGAGCCTACTAATAACTTAGCGGCTGGTAAAACTGGGAATGGATCAGGCTTTATGCTGCCCTCAAACTCTTTCAGAACTTGTGCTGAAATTTTTTTAACATCAACATTTTTAAAAGTACTTCCAATATTTGGTAAATCCAACGGATGCCTATCAATTCTATAATCAATTTTTTCCTGAGTTTTTTTCTTTATCTCTTCCCTGTTCCCTTTTTTTAAAGCAAACTTAACTAACAGAATTATTTCATTTTTTGCTATTCCATTCTTAAAAATGCTTTGTCTGTAATCAAATCCGCAGTTTTTTTTATTTCTTTTTATTTTTTTAAGAGTATCAATGTTAATGCTTTCTACTTCTACCAAATTATCTTTCATTTCTCCCAAAAATGCGCCTGCATTACCCCTTACTCCTCCCCCTACAGTTCCAGGGAGTCCTCCTGCCCATTCAAATCCAGAAAGAGAATTTTGCAAACAATAACTTACAAGTTCTGATACTAAAGTTCCTGATCCTACTTCAAGAATATTTCCTTCTCTTTTTATAAAATTAATTGAATCTTTAAGAACTAATCCATCAAATCCATCATCATTAAATAAAATATTTGTGCCTTTTCCCAAAATAAAAACCGGTAAATCTTTTTTTAAATTCCGCCACTCTTTAAGCGCCTCTCTTAGACTTTCTTCAGACTTAAATTCATAGAAAAATGAGGCTGGTCCGCCAATTCGAAAATTACTGTGTTTTTTTAGAGGAACATTAGTTTGAATCATTATTCTGATGGAGCTAATTCCAGTTTAGCGCTAACAGATCTAGTTTGTCCATCTTTCCAAATTTCAAGAACTATTGTATCCCCTACTTTTTTTCCTGATACTGCAGTCGAAATCTGAAAATCCTGTGTTAAGTTTTTTCCGTCTACTTTTGTAATTATGTCGCCAATCAAAATCCCTGCTTTCTCTGCAGGAGAATTAGCGATAACTGTTTGAATATATGCGCCTTTTACAACTTTATTTTCCTTTGCTAGCTCCTCATCAATTACTCTATATGAAACTCCTAAAAATGCTCTGTTAAATTGACCGGTCTTATTAAAATTCTCAAGAGATGCTTTAATAGCATCAATTGGAAGCGCAAAGCCTATATTTTGTCCTCCACTAGCTACCGCTGTATTCACTCCGATAACTTGAGAAGAAGAATTAAGAAGTGGTCCTCCGGAATTTCCCGGATTAATCGCAGCGTCTGTTTGGATTACATTATCAAGCTCTTCTGCATCAAAAAAATCACCTGCAGTTATTCCGCGTCCTAATCCTGAAATCACACCTGTAGTTACTGTGTTGGGAAATTCTCCAAGCGCAGTTCCTATTGCAATTACAAACTGTCCAACTTGAAGATTTGAAGAACTTCCAAGAACCACGGGTTTTAACTCTTGTCCAGGATTTTTCTTAGGATCAATTTTTAAAATTGAAATATCATTCAGTGGGTCTCTGTAAATTTGGGTTACTTCATATCTTTTATTATTATTTGTAACAACTTCATACTTAGCCGTTGCATCACTCACCACATGCTTGTTTGTGACAATTAAACCATCTGAGCTCACTATGAATCCTGATCCTATACTTTGCGGTTCAGGATCCGTTGACTTTTCGGGAACATCAAATCCAAAAATTGAAAATGGACCAAGATCATAGTTATTAGCTTGCGGTGGAAGATCACGAGAAATTGTTACTACAGATGGACCTACTTTATTAACAGCATCAATTACAACTGACTCTTCACTTTGAATTCTAACACGGTCTTCCTCTACTTTTTTTTCTGGAGCTTTTAGAGAAACGTTAAGATTAAACTTGTCTCCTACATAGGAGAAAATTACGAAGAGCAGAAGCAAAACAACAATGAGGGAAATTAGTCTTCTCATAAGCATTTATGTTTATCACTCTGAGTGCAAACGAAGAATCTGACCCAGCGGTGTCATTTTAACAACTCTAATACTGCTTTTTCAAGCTGAGTATCTCTCTCAGGACTTTTTGGATCAAGCTTTACTTCAATATCTGGCTTTAATCCTTCTCCATTTACCCAAGTGCCAGATGGAGTTAACCATTTTGCGATCGTAACATGAATTCCAGCTCCTCCACCTAAATCCTCAGCCTGCTGAATTGTTCCTTTTCCAAATGATGTCTCCCCAACTAAAGTTGCTCTTTGATTGTCTCTTAGTGCGCCAGCAACAATTTCAGAAGCTGAAGCAGAGCCTTTATTTATAAGAACTACTACCGGAATATCTGTTAAGAATCCACGCCTGTTTGCTTTAAGTACATTTTTTCCAGCTGCATCTTCCTCACTCACTACATCAGATCCTTCTTTTACGAATTCTGAGGAAATAAATACTGCGTCAGTTAAATATCCTCCGGGATTATTTCTAAGATCTAAAATTATTCCTTCAACTTTAGTCTTATTAAGCTTTAGATTCATGTCGTTAATGGCAGCAAGCCATTCTGAATTTGTGTTATCTCCAAATTGTGAAAGACTGACATAAGCGATATTTGCTTCCGCATATTTTTTATCTAGTTCAATTGCGTCAATTTCTTTTCCTTTTTTAATCCATGTCTGAACACTTTTTACAGTAATAACATCTCTGATTATTTTTACATCCCGTGTTTTATCTTCATCTTTATGTAAGAGAGTAAGCTCCACAGTTGTTCCTTTTTCACCCCGTATTTTTTCAACTGTTTGAGAAAGAGTCATAGCGGCAGTTGATTGCTTATTAACTGCAACTATAAAGTCTCCTGCTCTGACTCCAGCTTTTTGCGCAGGACTTCCGTTAAGAGGAGAGATGACAATTATTTTCTGGTCTTTCATTCCAAGCTCTGCACCAATTCCCTGAAATTGACCGGCCATTCCTTGCTTAAAATTATCATTTTGAACAGGGGGAAGATAAACGGTGAACGGATCATCAAGTGACTGAACCATCCCTGAAATGGCACCATTTAACATTTTTTGTGGGTCTAATTTAGTTTTATCGTAGTAATCTTTTTCAAGTTTTTGCCATACTGTCCAGAATTGTTCGAAGTCTACATTTGTGACCTGTGGAGGCGGCTCTTTACTTGCAACAGAGATTTGAGGCTTGAATCCTTTCCAGTCGAAGTTGATCTTATTTACCCCAAAGTAGTAGCCCACTAAGAGTGAGATCAAAATCACAAGAGCTAACTGAATTCTTGGGGTTTTATGCATCTAGATAGAATAACGTAAAACCTATCCTCTTGCAACAAATGGCACTAGGGCTAGGTGTCGTGCGTACTTTATGTTTTTTGTGATTTCATCCTGATGCTTTGCACAAAGTCCATTTCTACTTCTAGGAATAATCTTCCCTCTTTCTGTCAAAAATCTCTGAAGAAGAGAAACATCTTCAAAGGATGGATTTTTCTTTTCCTCACAGAAAAAACATTTCTTTGGTACTCCTTTTAATATTCTTTTTCTTGGTCTTCTGTCTTTTCCCATATATTAATTAAAAAGGTATGTCATCTGGGGCAACCTCTTCGCTAGCTGAACTAGCTGGCTCAGATGGAGTTTCCTCCGTTTCCTCCTTTTCTTTATCTTTCCCTCGCCCTTCAGGGTGAACCTTCAGGTTTAACCCTTCCGAAGCTTCGGCGGAGGAGGGTTTTTTTGTTTTCTTTGCTTCTTTTGGTGCCTCTTCTACTTCACTAGCTTCTTTATCAACTGCTACAGCAGGTCTTGTACCCATCGAGTCAAGAAGTATCATATCAGAAATGATTATTTCAGTTGTCGACTTTTGAGTTCCGTCTTGTGCGCTCCAAGTTCGGGTTGAAAGTCTTCCTTCTACGAAAACTTTCTTTCCTTTTGTTAAAAACTGGCTGCAAAGTTCTGCTAATTTATTCCAGGCAACAATTCTATGGAATTCTGCTTCATCTTTTTTCTCCCCCGTATCTGTTGTCCAACTTCTGTTAGTTGCTAATCCAAATGAGCAAACTGCTGTTCCCTGTGGAGTGTATCGCAACTCTGGGTCTCTTGTTAAATTTCCAATTAACTGTACTCTATTTAAACTTCGCGCCATATTTATCTTCTACCCTCATCTATCTATTTTCTAAGCAGTAAATGCCTTAAAATCTTATCGTTGTTTATAAGTTTTGTTTCAAAGTCTTTTTCAACTACTTCGTCAGTTGTTATATTCCAGTTGAAAAATGCTCCTGAAACTTCTTTTTTAATTGGATATGAAAGAGCTTTTTGGCCCCATGACTTTTCTTCTATTTTTGCTTTTCCAAACCCTGACTTAATGCTTTCAAGAAGCTTCTTCTGCTCAGCATCTTTTAGAGTTGTGTTAATGACTAATGTTAATTGGTAAATCATTTTTACTAGACCTAATATTAACATAAATTAAGGCTAATGACAATAATGAGGATAATAATCAGGTTCCAATTTTAAACTCAATTACGTCTCCGTCCTTTACTACATAATCCCTGCCTTCAAACATTGCTTTTCCGTGTTCCCGAGCGCTCTTCCAGCCGTTAAGCTCTACAAAGTTATCAAATCCCACAACTTCAGCTTTTATAAATCTTTTGATAAAATCTGTGTGAATTTCTCCAGCTGCTAATTGGGCGTTCAAACCTTTGCGAATTGTCCAAGCTCTTACCTCTTTTTCTCCAGCCGTTAAAAATGAAATCAAACCCAATTCCTGATACGCTTTTTGAATAAGCCTCTCCAGTCCTGAGTAATTCAATCCCAGATCAGACAAATATTCAGTCTGCTCTGCAGACGACAAAGATGCCAACTCCGCTTCAACCTTAGCAGAAATAACTACAATCTTTTCTCTCTCAACCCCAAGTATACTAGTATATTGGCTTACTATCGGCTCTAGTTTATCAGATTTATAATCTTTCTCGGAAATATTTAATACCACTATTTCAGGCTTATTTGTAAGAAAAGACATGGCATTCACTTCTTCTTTTTCTTCTTTTGTAAAATCAATATCTCTAACCAGAGTCCCTTTATCTAATCCTGCAATTATTTTTGCAAATAAAACTTTCTTCGGATCATTACTCTTAAGCCTGCCGTCCTGATTCTGAGCTGACTGCATATCTGCTAGCATTAGCTCTGTATTTATGGTTTCATAATCTTCTTTAACTCCCACTGAACCTTCCCTAACAATGTCACCATCTTCAAAAGCTCTCACGACATGCGCGATAACACTAACTTCTCTAATATGAGATAAAAATTTATTTCCAAGCCCTGCCCCTTCTGACGCTCCTTTTACCAAACCAGCAATGTCTACAAAATTAACAGTAGCAGGTTTTAATGGAGGAAGACTATCCATTTTCTCTTCTATTTTTGTAATTTCTGCAATCTGATCCAGCCTATTATCTGGCACAGGAACTACTCCCACATTTGGTTCAATTGTCGCAAAAGGATAATTCGCAACAAGTGCCTGCTGACGCTTCAGAAGCGCATTAAATAAAGTAGACTTCCCTACATTTGGTAAACCAACAATTCCAATAGATAAATTCATGTGAGGCCAATTATATCAGGTTCTTCCCCATCAGCCATTTTACTGTTTTAAATGTACCTTGAGTTAAAGTCCCCGGAACCGCATGGACATCTTTTACCTCTCCCCTTGAAGCTAAAACTCTTTGATGCATATCATGTGCCTCAGTCACTCCCATCCATTTCATTTCCAAATGCTCTTTTGGAGAGGCATTATATGGATTTAATCCCCTTCCATCCACCAGAAATACCCTAACTGCATTTTGAAACATTACTGCTCGTCCATCAAATTCTCCTGCTGTTAACGATGGAGGCATATCTTTAAAATAAAATAAACTTCTCTCGGGAACTATTATTCCAGCTTCTTCTTCAAGTTCTCTCACGCCTGCTCTTCTATCAGTCTCTCCTGGGTCAACTTTTCCCCCAGGCGGACACCATTGAAGCCTATGGCTATTAGTACTTCTAAGTCCCAAATAAATTTCCAATTCCCTATCTCCGGGCTTTAAAAGCACAGTCTGGACAGAAGGAATTATAATTCTTGGTAAAATCTCCTTACTGGGATTTGTTTCAATCATTAGTTGATAATTATACAAAAAAAGAACCCCGCAATGCGAGGTTCTCTAAAAATATTTTTATTTATTCTATTTTTTCTTTTTTGTGTCTTTTTTGATAAGACCAGTAAGTTCTCCACTTTTATTTACTAGATTATTTACTAGATTATTTACGACACCTGCCACACTCTTAAGATTTTTATTATCTTTAAGGGTAACTACCCCAACAACTGCTGCTCCTGCTCCCACGACTACTCCTGTTACTGCTGCTAATATTGGATTTACTCCACTTTTTTTCTTCGCCATTTAATTCACCTCCTATATATCCAGCATAGCATGAATTAGAGGGTGTTGTATATAAAAGTTTAAAATTCAAGGGAGCACATCGACAAGCAATTGACAAACAATTTCACTAAGCATATATTGATAGTCAATGGCAAAAATCTTACTAATTGAAGACGACAATGTCCAGGCAGATATTTATCTAACTAGATTGCTCGCGGAGGGATACGGCGCTGCATTGGCGAAGGATGGCGAGCTAGGATTGAAAATGGCTCTAGAAAATCATCCGACTGTCATAATTCTGGACGTAAGAATACCAAAGATGAATGGAGTTAATGTTTTGGAAGCACTTCGTAAGGACCAGTGGGGCGCAAAAGTACCGGTTATAATTCTAACTAATCTTGATCCAACTAACGAATTAACTGATAGCGCATATAGGAACAACGCTTCTTTCTTTCTCCTAAAACAGGCTACAGAGCCTGAGCTTTTAATTGAAAAAATAAATGAAATATTAGCTAAACTCCCACAGGAAAATTCAATCTAGAAAATTCCCCTTTTGGCTTTGTGTCAACTTAGAAATTTGTATTTACGCAGCGATAGGAATATAATTTCGCCAATTATGCCAGTAGCACCAGTAGAAAGAGGTCCAATTAGAGTTACAGAAGCCATGGATGCAGCTCCTCGGCCTATTAAGGGAGGCAAGAAGAGGTCGTCCAAGGCCAGTCGAAAGCATCCCTGTTCTGGGAATCAATGACCAACAAGGTCATTTGGAATATTTTGCTGCTGTTCTTTCAGATCCTCAAGTTATTGAACTTTTACCATTTGAAAGAAGACTCCAGGATGGAATCCAGATTACTAGACAAAGAGTAAGATACGAAGGGGTAAATTTAGACTTATCTGTTACTCTACAAGAAGCTTTTCTTGCTGAATTAAGAAAAGGTTCTTCTCCGCCAGGATTTATAATTGACAGGCGGTATATACTTTGTATATACTTAACCTAATATGAATTCAGCAGTAATAAATATAAAAACAAACCCGGTAATTAAAGCGAAGGCTCAAGAAATCGCTGAGGAACTAGGATTTAGCCTTAGCTCTCTAATTAACGGCTACCTAAAACACCTTGTAAAAACAAAGACTGTTCATCTTACTACTTCGGAAGAGCCATCCGACTGGTTGATTAAAATTCTAAAAGAAAACGAGAAAGATAGGAAAGCAGGAAGAGTTTCTCCTGGATTTGACAATGTGGAAGACTCAATCAAATGGTTAAACGATCCTAATGCAAGATATGTAAATGGAGATAAAGTATAATTCCCGATTTAGTAAGCAATACGCTAAATCTAACAACAAGGTTAAAACTGCATTCAACTCTCGATTGAAACTTTTTTTACAAAACCCTCACCAGCCGCTTCTTAGAAATCACGCTTTGACCGGAAGCTATAAGGGATATCGGAGCATTAACGTAACTGGCGATTGGCGTGCAATTTACTCAGAGAAAAATGGAATTATTATTTTTGAAGCCCTAGGAACCCACAGTCAACTTTATAAATAATTAGGGGTTTGATACTTTTTCAAATCTAATAGGTTCATAATTCTCCTTTAACTTTCCATCAACCACCTGTGATATTACTCCATCGCCCGGGCAAATAACCAATGCTCCAAAAGCTTCATAATCCTCTAGGATTTCCCCTTTATTTTTTACATTAAGAGAGGAAAAATCACAGGCAAACTTTTGATCTCCTGGTCCACTTCCATCTGGATTTTGATGATTGTTTGTTTTAGGATCTCTCCCGCCATTTCCTACCATCCAGGTTCCTTTAAAAGGAAGGACTAAAGATGTTTTTGTTTTATAGTCCATAGAGTAATTATAAAAAAAATGAAACATCCAAATTCCAAAAAGCAGTTCTAGAAATCCGAGGCTAATTATAGCAGAAGACAAATCATAAATTAATTTGTCTTTCTATATTTTTCCCAGTAAACTATTGGGTGAAAAATTTTATTCAGGGTTTTTATTTTAGGATAAGATTTAATCATTCTCGCAGAAGTCTTACCTTCGCCTAAATTAGCGCTTAAGAGAATGACGAAGGACTCGTCGCCAAACATTTTTCCCATATCTATATAATTATTTCTGAAATAATAACCTGCCGCTGCTGTTCCTAACGTGCCCATTCCTGCCAATACAAATGCAGGTTGACCTGTATCCTCATTAAGCGTTTTTTGAATTACAGAATGATCTACGCCATTAATATAGCTATATATTTTTTTTGAATTTTTTAGCTTTACCCCCCCCAGCTTAAGTGAAAAATGTACAGGCTTATATTTTTTTAGAATCATGTCTGTTTTGTAGTTAAACCCAACAGAAAATATGGATGAGTCCCAGTCATCTAAATGTTTATTTATATTTCCTACGTCAATATTCTCCGTCTTGTCTACTTTTCCTAGAACATTATATATATCCGCAAGACATTCTCCATCTGCCTCTGACCAGACTGGATCAATATTTTGATATCCTTTTGTTAAAATTTTAGTTCCTGTGGGAGTCTTATGTGGAATTATAGCTACGTACTGAGGATTAAGATTAAGACCTCCTGTTGGCAAAAGGCTAGATAATTGAGAAGTAAAGATTAGTACTCGCTTCCCCTGATTACAGAACTTGCTCAGTAGAAGTTTTCCAGGTCTCTTAGAGTCGTAGAACTTAATAATTTTTGCTACAGCAATAATTACGAACGGAATTAAAATCGCATCCAAGAGAGCTCCTTGCCAGATGCTTAAATCCTTTGGAATAAGATAATGCTCAATCGCCTGTAGCATGATGTGAAATTTACTCCCCTTTAGGCTTTATGTCAAGAAGAACTAGCCTGCATCTCTGCGGCTTTTAAATCATCAACATAATAATTTCTTACTCTCATAAAATTTCGTAAAACCGTCTCTTTCCTAGCCAGTTTTTCCCGATGATTTTCTTCTTTGCCTACATTAACTTCCCAAGATAAATAATCATCAAGTAATTTAAATTTTAGGTTTTTATTTTTATTTACTGCCTCCGCAATTGCCAGTCCGTCTTCCATTCCCTGATGCGGAGTTAGACTGCATACATTATCTATACATACATAAACGTCAGGAAATGGATTTTTTGCAGTTATTTCATCAAATTTTTCAACCTTTTTAAATAACTTGCGATTCCAAATCGCACAAGTATTCCAAGGAACTTTATATGCTATCAAGTCATCATTTTTATAATAGTCTTGAAGCTCATTGTTTAATTTCTTATCTAACTTACCATTCTTATCTACAATTTTAAACTTATAACCTGTTACTAGAAGTTTATATTTCTTGCTATTTTCAATCTCAGTAATTAAGTTATCTAATTTTTTTTCAGTTACGCCTACTTCTTTTGAGGCAACAATAAAATAATCAATATCATTTTTTAGTTCACTAATAGCTAAATTTATAGACGTGGGAGACGTAGGCTCATCGGAAACAATTGACTTAATCTTGTCTCTGTTTATTGATAACTTTTCTATCTCTTCGTCTCTTAATGAGATAATGTAAATATTAGCTATTCGTTTGTCTGAATTAAATACATTAAGCCAGTCTTCAAAATCACGTATCTCATCTTCCTTCAGGGACTTTATTCTTGTAATCAAAGCGGTTTTCACAATTGAGGGTAATTATGGCACGTTTTGGCTTTGTGTCAAGGCTGGGGATTTTATGGTTTGGGTTCGGAATCAGGAGCATCAGTAGTTGGATCTTGGCCAACCGCTTCAAGCTCTCTATCTGACATTGAAATTAATCTCCATGGACTTAATCCTAATGACCGTGCTCTCGCAACAGCCGAAGAATAAGCGGGGGAAACACCGGACGGAAGATGTGCCTCCTCCCATGCTCCCCTCAAACTTTCAGGAACGTCTGTTCTACCTACTCCTGGTCTAAAAACGGCATCGTGAACTGCCTGCTCGAAATTACCCTCATCATGTTTTTTGCCCGGGTCCCCTTCTGCCATACTTGGGGTATTATATACTCTTTTTGGCTTTGTATCAAGGCTAAATTAACTCCTGATAGCTTCTGGTCATAGCATGCGGATCAATTTTTTTTATCAACTTTGCTAATACTCCTCCCGGACCTACTTCTATGTAATCATTCACTCCGTCTCTTTTCATAAGTTTTATGGTATCTAGCCAAAGAACTCTTCCAGTAAAATGATCAAGTAATCCCCGTCTTACTTGCTCTCCTGTTCTAGCGTAATCTGCAGTAGTATTTTGGATAAATGGAATTACGGGGTCTTGAATAGGAGTAGCGTCAAGAAGGATTTCCATATCTTTTTTTGCTGGCTCCATCAAAGAGGAATGTGAAGCAATGCTAACTCTAAGTTTTCTTGCTTTTCTTTCTCCCAACATTTTAGAGATATCCCGCAGGGATGAATCTTTCCCGGAAACTACAATTTGACCCTCTGAATTAATATTCGCCACTTCTGCTCCAGTTCTCTCACATATTTTCTCAACTTCTTCTAATGATAATCCAAGAACTGCAGCCATACCCATTCCTCCAGGATAATCTGCCCTTACTCTCTCCATAAACTCGCCTCTCATCTTAACTAAATTTACAGCTTGAGCAAAACTCACAGCTTCAGCGGCGACAAGTGCAGAATATTCACCCATACTATGACCCGCAACAACATCCGGTTTTAAATCATAATAACCTAAGGCACGAAGCGCGGCGATACTTGTCACAAGAATTGCCGGCTCAGTAAATCCAGGTTTATCTAACTCTTCATCAGGCCCAGCGGAAACAAGAGGCTTTAAATCTCTTCCTAAGATATCTCTAGCTTCTTCAAAAGTTTGGCTAACCAAAGCTGAGACATCAGGATTTCTGTGATAAATTAGAGGTTCTGCCATGCCTATCTTCTGGGTTCCTTGTCCGGGAAATACAAAAGCCCTTGGATTTTCTACGCTCATATCCGGCATTATATATAGTTGGAAATTTCTGTCAAGGCTGGGCGCTATGTGCTTGGAGTCCCTAGAGAAATTGCCGCTGTTTGAACTGCTCTTTCGTGCTGTCTTAAAGCAGAAGGCACAGAGGTTTTTCGTATTTCAATATAATCCTGCAGGCCTGGAATGTCATCCGCAGTCCTTAATCTAATAGTTGGTTTGCCTAATTCTTCTATTTTTGGACCTTCAGTAACATGTGCTGGAATTGTATTAATTAGTTGCATTCTCCCTGGCTTTACAGGCTATTCACTTGTTTCTTCGTGAGCGGAGTCATCTATCCAACTTGGAGTATTCTTGGGGTCAAGAGTAAATGCATAAACCTCTGAGACAGGCCGGTTAATTTGAATTTTAATTCTATTATCTTTCACGAAAAGAATTATACCACGTTCCCCTTCCTTCATTAGACTAAACCCTTAATGCTGCTAGATTAATATCCGGGGAAATAATCAATCAAAATTTTATGCGGCTTAATTCCGATTTCCCTTAATAATTTTTTATATCCATCTACCATATTGCTGGGCCCTGAAAGATAATATGCTCGATTTTTAAAATCAGAAACTTCTTCTTTTATCATTTCCCCGTCAATATGCCTAGATCTTCCTTTCCACCCTTGGGGTGGATGTGAACAAACATATACGGTTTTGACTCCTGACTCTCTTGCAGAATCAAAAATATCTTTATAAACAAATTCTGAAATGTCAGAACAAGCGTAAAAAAGTACAACATCTCTATCTTCTTTTTTGTCAATCAAACTTTTAATCATGCTTCTAAAAGGCGTTATTCCGATTCCCCCGGCGATAAAAACTAATTTTTCAGACGCCTTTTTTGGTAAAACAAAATCTCCAGAAAGTTGTCCAGCGTATATCTTAGAACCAGAGGGTAAACCAATGAGCGCATTTTTAAAACTACTTGATTTTTCTGAATTAATTTTTATTCCCAGGCGAACGGTGTCTTCAGTTGGACTTGAGGCGATCGTGAAATATCTCCTCACTCCTCTACTATCAGGGCGATTGTGAGATAATGTCCACTCAAGATATTGTCCGGAAGTAAAAGCAAATTTGTGATCCGGTGCAAAAATAAATTCATAAACTCCGTTTGCGATTTGGGTTTTTTCTTTAAGAGTTAGAACTAAGCGCTTTTTAAAGCTGACAATGAAGGCAAAAACATTCCCAACGATAAGAGCCGTCTCATACGTTGAGTAAACAGGCCCTATGCTAAACTGTGATCCTGCTAAAATTCCCACCAAAAATCCATAAATAATTTGCATCTTCTTAGCGGTTGGTGATGTAAGAGGCTCAACAAGCATTACAAAAGAGAAGAATAAAATCGGCGAATCAAAAACAATCCTTTGGGTGGTTTTGATAAGATCTGAATCGTTTATAAAACTAAAATAAAAAGTCGCAATAAAGAAAGACGCTAGAAATCCCAGTACAATCGTAAATCTTTTTATTTTTTTTGTAATCAAAAATCCTCCGATAAAAATAACGGGCAGAGTCCAAATGTTCCCAGCCCACCAACTGGCATATCCTAAGGAAAAAAAGGAAGTAATAAATACTGCGATCGCGGCGGGATTAAAAATGTGTTTTTTATTTATTGCCAGAACATATTTTGACGCCATGGCAAAAAATCCCGCGGTAATAATAAAAACCAACTCCGGAATTGTCTTTGCGGGGAGTACTAAGAAAACCAATATTAGAGAGGAAATATAAACCGATTCAAGATTTGTTGGAATCTTAAATACATAAGAAAAAAACTTATTGGTTATGTAGCATGAGAGCAAAACTGCAATCGTTGAAAATAAGAATTGTATAAAACTGAAAGGAAGAATGTTGAAAATGCTAAGTATAAATACCTCTCCCCATAAAAAAATTAAAAAGTACAGCATGAGCCGATACATAGTAATCTTATTAATAAAATTATCAATCAGCTTCATAATCTATGAAAACATACATCTGTATATATTGACATTTATATTCTATAGTGTAGTATAGAAAAAAATGAATAACAAACTTATTTTAGCCGCAGTAGCAAGTATTGCAATTTTAGTAATCGCCGCAGGTGGATTCTACTTTATGAATGCAAATAAATCCGCTACCATACCCACCGCAAACGAAGTAACCACTCCAACCGAAACCCCCGAAGCACAAGCGCAAACTTCCCCTTCCGTAATGGCTGAAAATGAATTCACAGTCGAGGGCGGAGAATTTAAATTTACCCCTTCTGAAATAACTGTTAAAAAAGGCGAAAAGGTAAAAATAACATTTAAAAATACCGGAAAATTCCAACATGATTATGTGATTGCTAACCTAAATGCAACAACTAAAAGATTACAGCCGGGAGAACAAGAAACAGTTGAGTTTACTCCGGAAAAAATTGGGGAATTTAAAATCGTCTGCAGCGTTGGAAACCATGAAGAACAAGGAATGACCGGAATCTTAGTAGTCGAATAACCTCATTTACTTCAAGTACTTTGAATAAAATTTCACAGTATTTTCCATCGCCAGATTAAATACGCTTCCACTCATATTATGTCCTCCGGACGGATATTCATTTAATTCGTGGAGAATTGAAGTTTTATTAAGAATATTATTTAAATTACGGCTATATCTAATATCAACAACAGAATCATCCAAAGCATGATTTAAAGAAATTGCACCAGTTATTCCATCCAGATAATTCGTCATAGGAACCTGCTTCCAGAATTCGCTTTTCGGATCAAACTGTCCATATTTTTCAAACATTTCATTTCTTTTCCGTCTAGCTGGTGAGTCAGATGGCGGTGGTTGGTATGAATTGTCTTCAATACTATAATCTGAAAAATCAGTGTATGTATAAACTGCCCCCGCCCAAATTGATATCGCAGGAGTTTGAGGACTCGCGGCCATGGCCCTAGACACTACATTCCCCGCCATTGAGTGTCCCCAAAAACCAATTGAATTATCATTTATAAAATCAGAATTTTGCAAAGCTGCCTTAGCATTTAGAACATCGATAACATAATCACTTGAATAATACCCGCCTCCCGATTCCCCTTCTGATTGTCCATGTCCCCTTAAATCAATTTTAAAAACTACGAATCCGTTTCGAGCTAAATAATCAACGTACGAAGAATAATTCTCCAAAGTCTGATAGTTCTCCGGCGGAATGTAACCGTGAACGAAAATTATCGCAGGCCAACCATCTTTCGGAGGCTGTGAATTTGGAGTTGTTAGCTGAGCAAAAACAGTATTTCCGTCAGATTCAAAACTTGCCAAACTTGAAACATAGTCTTCATTTCTTGAATTTTCCTCAATCACCACAAGGTTACTTTCGTAAGTTCTGTTTCTTAAATACGGAATTGTCATTTCCTGGAATGGAAAAGGAGTCGGACTGGCTTCTGTTTTGCTGTTGGCAATTAAACCGGGAGTACTTGTTGAAGCCGGTTTATTTTTTGCAATCACAGAGTATAATCCTCCGAAAAATAAAATATTTATTCCAATTAGTACGCCTAGTAGAAGCAGACTTTTCTTCCATTTCTGAGCTTTTGTGAGAGTTGGAATTTCGGGATTTTGAGGCGGCATTTTTTCTTCCATAAGTTTAAATTATACCAAAGTTAAATGTAGTAAATGTAGTGATGTATCATACACGGATACAAAGTTCGAGGCTCAACCCGAGGGGTCGGCGCACAAATCATTTTTTGCTGTAAAAGAACAAGAAAAAATTGCGTCAAGGCTGGGGATTTTTTAGATATTCATCGATTTCACCTGGAATTTTGGAGGAATTTCACGGCAGCTACACTCCCTATGGTGTTCTATGTACCATTCCTCATTTATCTTCAGGTTTAATTATACCACTCTATAACTGGGCACTAGCTATTTCAAATTGACCCGCCAAGCCTTCATATGCTTTTAAGCCAATTTCTCTATCTGGCAGCACTTCTCCTCTTAAATTTGCTTGGGCAATCGTCAATCCTAAGATAGCTTTTATCAAAACTACGTCTCCTTTTCTAAGCGCCACTGGAACTTCTTCAACTTCAGCTACTCCTAATATTCCGGCGAGTTCTTTTCCTCTTTCTCCTCTATCAATTAAAAAAGAAGAAAAATCTTTAGCGCCTTGATGTAAAAATCCAGCTAATAAAATTGCATCTGGAGCCGGTATATTTACAACATGCTCTTTATCAAAAGGATTTGCAATTCTTCTGTCTCCTCCTGTTGTTTCTAGATCTTTATACATTCATTTCACCTCCTTTCTAATAATTTTTCACCACAAAAAACCTCCCTTTGGGGAGGTATAATTTCTAAATTTTTGTACTTAGAACCTCCCCGTTATTGGGAGGATGACGAATAAAATATATCTAAAAATCCTATTAACATAAGAATAATATAACAATTGATTCTGGATGTGTCAATCTTTCGGCTGGCTCAGAATAAATGCTGGATTATTTTTTGTGGGATTTAAAAAGCTTTAAATAAACTAAAAGGTTACCCATTTGAAATAACTGAAGTAGTAAAAGTGCTTGTGTGGGAGAAAGCTTGTCTGCAACAAAACCTAGAGAAAAAGCAACTAAACCAAAAAACAGACTACCCATGAAAGAATCCAGGGAACCCATGGTAGCTCTTTGCTCCTGCTTAAATTCTTTTTGCATAAGTGAATTTTTCGCTACAATTGTAGAGCCAAAGAAAAGTGAAGTCGTAGTCATAAGGATTGGTGTAAAAATAGTTGGGTAAATAACTGCAACTGTAGTTATAAATCTTCCCCAGATGTTCCCTACTAAAAGCATCTTTAAAGCACCAAACCTTTTAATTGTTCTTCCGCTGAAAT
This sequence comes from uncultured Gammaproteobacteria bacterium, assembly GCA_964364105.1. Taxonomy (GTDB): domain Bacteria; phylum Patescibacteriota; class Microgenomatia; order Levybacterales; family UBA12049; genus 2-01-FULL-39-10-A. The sequence goes on from CAYILI010000010.1 coordinate 19,382, forward strand.
GAAAACTGGCAACAGCTCCTACATTAGAAATTATCTTGGCAATAGGAATTGCCCACGCTGGCCATACTGTACTATAAATAGCTGACTGAAATTGAAAACTTGCTTCTCCAAATCCATAGCCTAAAATTGACGATAAGCTTAAAAGTCTTAATTTAGGATTATGCATAAATCCCAAAAATGCTTCTTTTAAATGAAGATAGATATTTCCGCTTTTTCTGGACTTAACTTTTGGCTCTTTAAAAAATAATGAAATCATAAAACATATTATTTGGGGAATAACTGATAACCAAACCAAAACCGTAAAAGAACCATTGATTAATAATAATGCGCCAATTACTGCAGAAATCGCCAGTGCAATCTGAGACATTTTGCTAATTTTTCCATAGAATTCTCCAAATCTATGTTCTTCGCTTTTTTCAGCTAACGTATCATGTAAAAAAGCGTCATTATTTCCACTATAAAATGCACTACATAATCCCATAAAAAGTGATCCAGTTGCTAAAACGATAAATGATCCACCTATTGCATAAAAAATTGATGCAACTAGTGCAAAAAACGACCCAAGTATAATTGTCTTGTGGCGTCCAATCCTATCCGAAAAAATTCCCGTAGGAACTTCAAGAAGCGCTGACGAGATTGTAACAATTGAAAATACACTCATTCCAAGTGCGAAAGAACCCGATACTTGTGCAAAATAAAGGATAGCGATTGGCGCATAGAATTTAAAATCAGAAAAAAAATTAAACCAAGATAATAACTTGATATTATGCATGAATGAAGTATAGCAAATGCAAATAAGGTAGAATGGATACATGCAGATTGCTGTAATGGCTCATCCGAATGCTAAGAAAAATAGAATCGAAGGAGATTTACTGGGAACTCTTCATGTATACGTAAATGAACCACCAATTGATGGACGGGCAAATGCCGCAATAATTAATGCGCTGGCAAAACATTTTGGTATAAACCGATCAGATATAATCTTAACATCAGGAGAAAAATCAAGAAATAAAATATTTGAAATAATTGGAATCTAAGTTGATAATTATTAACATTACATAAACCCTATTTCTGCCTCAGATATATGCTATACTTTTTCAGGTTTTTGAAATGAAATTAATTAATCTTGCATTTATAATTCCCTCTTACAATGAGTCAGAAAATATTCTTCTTCTAGTTAAAAAGATTAGAAAGTTTTTCCCAAAATCTAAAATAATAATAGTTGACGATTCTACATCTAAAGAAAAAGTCAAAATAAAAAAACTTCTTTCAAAATCTAATAAAAAAAACGTTATTTATTTTCCCCGAAATAAAAAGATGGGAAGGGGAAGTGCTGTAATTGAAGGATTTAAAATCGCACTAAAAGATAAAAAAATAACACATGCTTTTGAAATGGATGCAGACCTATCACATAACCCAGAGGAAGCAAAAAAATTTATAAATAAAATAAAAAAAGAAAAATCAGATCTCGTATTGGGATCTAGATATTTATCAGAAAGTAAAATCATAAAATGGGCACTGTGGCGAATTGTGATGAGTAAAATCATTAACAAATTTTTAAGTATTCTCTTAAATCTCGATCTTTCTGATTACACAAACGGCTACAGACTCTATAGTAGACGTGCTTTGGAATTTTTAACACAAGTTAAACTCGAGTCAAGTGGATTTATAGTTCTTTCAGAAACAGCATATCTACTTAAAAAAAATAATTTTAAAATTTCTGAAGTTCCAACAACTTTTGCAGAAAGACAATTTGGAAAATCCTCTTATGGAAACCAGGAACTCCTAACATCTTTAATTAATATTCTTTTAATAAGATTTAAAACTCCGAGAAATATAAAAATATTTTGCCTTTCTTTACTCGTCGCATTAACTCTGGCATTAAGATTTTGGAACTTAAACGAGATGGGTAGAACTTGGGATGAAGGAGCATATTCAGAAAATGGCTACACTATGAATAATCTGATATTAGATAAGGATTTTAATAATCCTTTCTTTAGATTTACATTTGATCATCCTCCAATCGGCAGATACCTTTACGGCCTTGCATCTTCATTTGACATTCAAAATTTTGATAAAAACGGAACACCAATCTACAGTTACGATTATACGTATGCAAGACTAGTTGCAATCATATTTTCAACTCTTTCAGTTTTACTGGTGGCACTCTTTGGTTGGAAATATATTTCTCCTTTTGTAGGTCTCACTGCAGGAATAATTCTAGCTATGCTCCCTACCTTTTTAGGTTATTCTCAAATAGCTACTCTAGAAAGTCTCGTGATGTTTTTCTTCACAGCATCAATATTTCTTTTCATAAACTTACTCCATAAATTTTCTTATAAAACTTTATTTCTTACTGGAATTGTTACAGGTTTTGCTCTTGGAGTTAAACAAACAAATATTTTTATTTATCCCCTCTTCGCTGCAATTTATTTTCTATGGTATTTTTTGAAAAATAAAAAAAATAGACCAAATATAATTCGCAAAATTATTCTTCCTTTATTTTTGATTTTTATAATTTCCGCTGCTACATTTACACTCCTCTGGCC
>CAYILI010000011.1:0-19564 GCA_964364105.1 uncultured Gammaproteobacteria bacterium
CTATTAGATGGGGCGGAGATGAATTAGGAGCTAAATACGATGTAGCAGACGATATTCCAGAGGAAATGAAGGCTCAGGTAGAAGAATACAGACATAAGCTTATTGAAAAAATCTCAGAAACTGACGACGCACTACTTGATAAATATTTAAATGGAACAGAACCAACTGTTGAAGAATTAAGAGCAGCACTTAGACGAGCAGTTATCGCTTATAAATTAGTACCAATCTACGCTGGAACATCTTTAAGAAATAAGGGAGTACAGCCGCTCCTTGACGCAGTTGTAGAATATTTGCCATCTCCAGTAGATCTTAAAGAAGTAAAAGGATTAAATCCTAAAACAGAAAAAGAAGAAATGAGGCAATTAGTAGCAGATGCGCCTCTCTCAGGACTCGCTTTTAAAATCCAAAACGATCCACACGTAGGAAAACTTACTTTTTATAGAGTTTATTCCGGAAAAATTAAATCTGGAAGTTATATTTATAATTCCACAAAAGATAATACAGAGCGCGTTGGCCGTCTTCTACTTATGCATTCAAACCAAAGAGAAGAAATTGATGAGGCGTATGCAGGAGAAATCGTCGCAATTGTTGGGCTTAAAGAAACCATCACTGGAGATACGCTTTGCGACGAAGCAAATCCAATAGTTTTAGAAAAAATTACATTCCCAGAACCTGTTATTTCTTTAGCAATTGAACCAAGGACTAAATCTGATCAGGAAAAACTAGGTTTTGCACTGAAGCGTCTTATGGATGAAGATCCAACCTTCCAAGTTAAAACAAATCACGAAACAAATCAGACTATTATTTCTGGAGTTGGAGAGTTACAGCTTGAAGTTAAAGTTAATACTATGAAATCTGACTTTGGTGTTGAAGCAAATGTTGGAGCTCCACAGGTCGCATATAAAGAAACAATTAAAGAAGAAGCAACAGGAGAAGGAAAATATATCAGACAATCTGGAGGACGCGGACAATACGGTCACTGTTTCCTTAGAATTAAACCAAAGCCAAGAGGAGAAGGAAACGAATTTATAGATTCTATTAAGGGAGGAGCAATTCCTGCAGAATTTATAAAAGCTATCCAAAAAGGAATTGTTGAATCAGAAGAAAACGGAATTTATCTGGGATATCCAGTGGTGGACATGAGTGTTGAGGTTTATGATGGATCTTTCCATGATGTGGATTCTTAAGAAATTGCTTTTAAAATCGCAGCTTCTAAAGCGCTTCAAATTGCTGCACAAAGCGCAAAACTTACACTTTTAGAACCTATTATGAAAGTAGAAGTTACAACTCCATCAGAATTTTTAGGAGATGTTATAGGAGATCTTTCAAGTAAGAGAGCGCAAATTTCTGGAAGCGAAGATCGAGGAAAAGCGACAATTGTTAATGCTATGGTTCCACTTTCAGAATTATCAGGTTACGCGACAATATTGCGTTCAATGACTCAAGGAAGAGCTTCTTATTACATGGAGCCTTCGCATTACGATGAAGTACCATCTAATATTCAGGCTCAAATGAAAGCCGCCTCCACCTTCACAGGAAGAGTAGAATAGATTCTTGAATTCACCTCAGACAGTTATTATAATGAAATGTATGAAGGCGACAAAAATTGATTTAAATAAATTATTAAAAGGATATGGAAAAGGTTGGGTTGGTATCTCTTCCGATTTTAAAAAAGTTTTATATCATGCTAAAACTTTAGAGTCTGCTAGAGCAAAAGCCAAAAATAGCAAGGATAAGGTTTATTATTTTCCAACAGGAGAATCATATTCTAATTTCATTGGACAAAAATGATAGTTTCGTATAGTCCTCTCCCGGATATCAAGAGCAAAGTTGTATTAGCTCCACTTGTCCCCATAACTTTTTATAATGGAAAATATGAATTTTCCACACTAGCTTTAATTGATTCGGGCGCAAGCGGTGCGGTTATCTCTACGGTCATAGCAGAAGCATTAGGTATAGATTGGAATAAAATTCCAGTAAAAGGTGGATTTTCAGTTGGGGGAAGTTTTCGATTTCATCCGGTTAAAGACATTAAAGCAAGCGTTTATGATAATGACTTTAAGTTAAACCTTAGCGTTATTGAAGGAGTCTCGCCTTATAAATGTATTCTGGGACAAGCAGATATATTCAAGAAGGCTAAGATCACTTTTGAAGGATACAAAAATCAATTTGAGATAGTTTTTAGAGAATTTAATTAAAACCGCTTCCACCTTCACCGGAAGAGTTGAGTAATTATTTAGATTGTTCTTCCCAATATGGATGAATGGGTGGAAGAGTTACACCTTTTTCTACCGCAATTTCTCCAGCTAATTTTTCCAATTCTGCTCTCAGTTGCAAGCCTTCATTTCTTCGTTTTGGGTCTTGTTCTGGTTTTGCGAGAAAACTGGGATCTTGGCGATGCGAGTTTTTGTCTGCAACAAGTGTTTCGTAGCTACTCCACGGCATAATAGCATAATCTCTATCAGAATCGAAAAGAAAAACTTGGTAAGAATTTCCAGGGTCCAATACATGAAGTAACTCTTTTGTTAATTGAAGAGTATTGCCCCTAGAATAAATGTCATCCACTATCATTCTTCGTTGTCCTTCAGGTGCTCTCAATTGTCGTTCGAGTTCTTCGATGTTTTCCCTACCAAACCTGGCAATATAAGTTTCCCTATCAAAAGGATCTCTACCGAGTTCTTTAGGGATACTAGTTTTCTCATTACCTATATTTAGATATCTAATTTCAGGCCTTCTTTTATCAGGAGAAAAAATTGGGAAAACTCTTCTGAAGAGGTGGGCAATAGGACGGGCTGATAAGTCCAGAAAAAAAACAGCATCGATATCAGCTGATTTTTCGACCAAATCCTGAGTTCTTCTTTTGATAAACTCCCTGTCTCTCGGATTTGTTAGTATTTTATACTCGACTGTTTTTGGTGGTTCTGAAATTGGTGCTTCCATTTGATTGATTATACCAAACAACCCAATTAGGAAACTATGAGGCTTGAATTTTTTCAATATTTCCTTATATACTGATTAGGTTATGAAAATTTATATTACAACTGGTGTGGGGTTTGGTAAAACTCCGCTTTCTGCATTTGACGGTGCGCTCATGGATGCTGGAGTTATGAATTTTAATCTTCTTACGCTTTCTTCTGTTATTCCAATTGGAACAACTATAGTTCATGACAAGATGCCCGTAGAAGATTCTGAGTGGGGAAATAAGCTCTATTGTGTAAAAGCTGAGATGAGAAGCAGACAATCAGGAAGGTTTATCGGAGCGGCACTAGGATGGTATCAGCTTGAAGATGGACGGGGAGTTTTCGTAGAACATGAAGAGACTGGAGAAGTTGAAAGTTCAGTTGAAGCAGATTTAAAAGAAGAAGTAAAAAGATCAATTATGGATTTATGCAGGAATAGGAGTATAGATTTTGAGGAAGAGAAAATGGGAATTAAAATTAGAACAACTCAGGTAAAAGATTTGCCAGCCTCAGTAATAGTGGTCGCCGCCTATAAATCTGAAGCCTGGAGTTAGCTAATAAGAATTATTCCAATAACTACAAGGCACGCGAGTGCACTTTTTCTGATTAAAGTTTTTTTACTTATATCTTCTTTGAATAATTTAGGAAATAATGTTGTCAGAATAAATCCATAAATAAGCCCGAAGAACACTTGTGTTCCTCCTAATACGCTAACTAATGCCACAGGGCCTAATGAATAAGCGAGAAAAGTAATTCCTTTTGCAAGAACAAAAATTACTTCATTAGCAAAAATAAAACTAAGCGCAGGTTTTTTTACTTTTTTGACATTTTTTAAAAATGCGTTTCTAATTGAAGGAAATAATACAAATAAAATTATTCCTCCCAAGCCTAATCCCCAGCTTTCATAACTTAATATCACTGAAAATGTATTTGCTTCAAAAGCAAATTTTATAAGAACACTTGCTAAAGCCCACATAAAACAATAAATTAGCGTGAGTGCAAAAGATGAAGATATGCTAAATAGTTTCCCTTTGCTCGAATTCACAGATGCCGTTGCGGCTGAAAATAGGATAATTGTAAAGCCTATAAATTGTTTTACGGTTATGGTTTCGTTGAGTAGAAAATAGGAGAGAATGAGAGACATTACGGGAATAGTTTGCAGGAGTATAATTACAGTCGTGGTCTCTTCCTTTGCCATCACTTTGAAATAAAGAGGTACACCCCATATTGTGAGCATGCCTGTAAAAAGTACAATAGCAGCGCTTCGAGGATCTAAGGTGGGAAATCCTGAGGCCAGCCAGATAATGGTGCCTCCCACTAAACCTACGATTGTTCCATAGATGGGCATAGCTTTGTAATCTTTAACGGCATCGGAGACAAGATATTTGTCAATAAAATTGACAATTGTAAAAACTGCAGGAGCTAGTAATGCTAATAAAACCCAATTCATATCTTTTCAGTAATTATATATTTTTTTAGAAAATGGGCGGGATTCCATTGTTCTTTTGAAGTTCTTAGATTTTCAATTCCTAGATCTTGCTCAATATTCCAAAATTTAATCTGATTTTTCATAAGTTCTTTTGCTTTTAGCATATAAAGAGACTCAAAAATTCCTTTGTGCTCGGTATTAGCTTTTATGAAATGAAAGATCGCATAATCATTTTTTAGAATTTCTGCGACAGCAAATCCTACCATTTTTTCATTAATATAAATTCCTATTGCTAATAAATTTAACTTATTCGCAGCCTGAATAAGTCTAATAATCGCTTTTTTTTCATGTTCTGTTTCTTCAATATTTTTATTTCTTACTTTTACCCATAAATCAAAAAGATCAATTATTTCTTTTTGAATTTCTTCATCTGAAGCATCAATAATCTTAACTTCATGTCCAGGATTTTCTGAATGAAATCTATTAACTACATTTCGCTTATTGTGGTATTTTTCTCCTTCTAGGGTTGAAATTTCTGGAACATCTAAAACATAATCAAAATTATTCCTGTCCTCTGTTACATCGAAATCTTCAATAAGTCTTATGTCAGCGTGAACAACAGATTCAGGAATAAGCTGGAGGATATCCATAGCATTTTCTTTTTTAGCTCTTTCCAAAAGTTCTCTAGCGGTGTCTACAACTTTTGTATTTCCAAGAAAAGAATAAAAAGGCTCATTGGTTATATAATCTCGAAACTTAATCACGAGGTTGTCGTTTAAATTTGATATTAGTGCGTCATTATCAGTGTTATAGCTATAAAGACTTACGAAATTAAAATCTGAGTAGGGAGGAAATTTATTAGTAATTTCTTCAATCGAATCTTTATCTTCTAGTTCCAGGCTTTTGAAATTAGGATACAGAGGAAGCATTAGACTCATTATACATAAACTTTAGCTTGACAATATATATTAGCTAAGCTAACCTAAAATTATGCTTGAAACAATCCGGAAAGAGTGGCAAGCAAAGGTAATTCTACTAATCTTCGCTGTTTATGCAGCGGTTTGGCTTTCTCTTCAATTTCCTCAGACTAGAAACTCTCTACTTTTAGATCTCTATGGACAGACTTATGGAATCGTAGCTTTGTTTGGAGGAGTTTGGGGACTGTTTATCGCTAAGCCGTGGGGATTTTTGAAAAGTGCCATGGGAAAAGCAATTGTATTTTTGTCATTAGGACTTCTTGCTCAAGTTTTTGGTCAAGTTGCATACACAGTATATGTTTATGTATTACACGTTAGTATCCCATATCCTTCAGTTGGAGATGTAGGATATTTTGGAAGTATCCCTCTTTATATTATTGGGACAATTTACCTTGCAAAGGTATCAGGAGTTAGGGTGTCTATGCGATCTGTAGTGTCTAAAATTCAAGCAGTTATTATTCCAGTTTTAATTTTAGGAGCTGCATATTTACTTTTTCTACAGAATTATGAATTTGATTGGTCTCTTCCTTTAACTATGTTTTTGGATTTTGGATACCCATTGGGACAAGCAATTTATATTTCCATAGCTTTATTAACATACCTTTTATCTAGGAGTTTATTAGGGGGAGTTATGAAGACGAAAATTTTATTTATTTTATTTGCTCTTTTTATGCAATTCTTATCTGATTATGTTTTCTTATTCCAAGTAAGTCGCGGAACATGGGAATTGGGTGGAATAAGTGAATTTATATACCTAGCTGCATATCTACTAATGGCAATTGGAATACTTCAGTTAAAAACAATGGTTAAGAAACTTCAGGAGTAAGCGTTATGGATATTTTTGCTCAGATGGCTCAAAGGATAATAAAGGAGCAAGAGTCTATTATTGGACCAGTGGCATTAGAACAAGCTAAAAAAGTGCCTGGCCTTAAGATTGATTGGCAAAAACATGAAGTGGCTTTAGGAGGCGACGAAAAAGCCATTGTTGAGAATCTTGTAAAACAATACCAGAATTTATTTGGTCAAACTTCAGTTGAGGTTTGTAAGGATGCTATTAAAGGACTTTCTGTTCCAGCTGATAGTCTCCCCGCTTTACTCAAATAAGTATTCAACTTATAATTAACAAATGGACCTGCCCCAAAAAGATCCTTTAGTTTCCGTGACAGACCCTACGACTGCGTCTGCTGTAACTGGCATAGAGCACATCATGCAGGAGATGTATAAGAAGAATCAGGATTTAAATGACAGAAATAAAACTCTAGCGCTTCTTAGACACATTGATGAAGTAGTTCTTTCGACAGTTACTGACCCAAATCAAATCGCACAGCAGGTTTCAGATCTTTTAGTAGAAGAAGAATTTAGATTTGTGAATATTTGCATTGTTAAGCAAGAGGATAAAACAGTAATTCCTATAGCCATATCTTCGTTTGCAAATAGTAAAGCTGTGAATGATATTGGGAAAAACAAATTTCTAAAATTATCGATTGCTTTATCAGAAAAAGAAAATGTTTTGGTTAAAACAATTCAATCTAAGAAAGTTCAGATTGTAAAAAGCCTTCAGGATATATTTGGTTCAAATATTTCTGAAGATGAGTCTAAAGAAGCACAAGAGGAAATGGGGGTAAAATCCATTATCGTTTACCCGCTCATAGTTAGGCTGGATGTTATCGGAGCGCTAGTAATTGGAATTACGGACGAAGAGGATTCAATAACTCTAGAGAAAAAGGCTTTAATTGATCGAATGGCTGGAGTAGTGGGAATTGCTTTAGATAATTCACTTTTGTACAGATCCATTCAGGAGGCAAATGAGAGATTAGAGCAGCTGGACAAATTAAAAGATGAGTTCGTTTCCTTAGCTTCTCATGAACTTAGAACTCCAATGACCATTATTAAATCTTATCTTTGGCTATTCATGGATAAGAAAAAAGGGCAACTTACAGAAAAAGAAATGAGTTATTTGACTCGAGCATATTCTTCAACTGAAAGATTAATAAATTTAGTAAATGATATGTTAAATGTTTCACGTATTGAGTCTGGAAGGCTTTCACTTGAGCTAAAGAGTATTCAAGTGACGGATGTTATTGAAAGACAAGTGATTGAGCTTGTGCCAAGAGCTGAGCAGTTAGGCTTGAAGCTTTCATTTGCAAAACCTCCTTATCCAGTGCCACAGGTAAATGCTGATCACGAAAGAATTGAGCAAGTTATTATTAATTTAGTTGGAAATTCGCTTAAGTTTACTCCGTCAGGAGGTTCGATCAATGTGTCAATAAGGCCTGAAGATAAAGATTTACTCGTAACAGTGGTAGATACGGGTAGGGGTATGAATAAGGAAGATATAGAAAAGCTTTTCAGAAAATTTGGAACAATGGGAGAGAGTTATCTTCATAAGCAGGAAGCACAGGGAACTGGACTTGGACTTTATCTTTCAAAGCTTCTAGTAGAAATGCACGGGGGAAAAATGTGGGCAGAGTCTTTGGGTGAAGGAAAAGGAGCTACTTTTAATTTTACACTTCCTTTTTTAACTCACTGAGGCTTATTAGGATCCACTGGTGAAACTGGTTGCGTTGGAGTTTGTTGGACAGGAGCTGGTTGTTGTTGAGCGGGCGGAGTTGCAGCTTGAGGTTGCTGTGTAGGAGATTGAGCTTGTGCCTGCGCTTGTGGAGCAGCCGGAGCATTATGATTCGGGGTTTGTTCAATATTTATGTAAGCTTTAATTTGCTCCACTAAATTTCCCGGGGTAATTTGGCTTTTTATAAAATATCCATCTCCCAGAGATAATCCTTCCTGCATTTCTTTATCTTTATCTAAATTAGTTAGAAATATTATCTTTTTATTTGGGAGTTTTGCTGGTGAAGCTTTAACTTGTCTCATTATAGAGATTCCATCAATTCCCGGGAGTATAATATCCAGCATTACTAGATCCCATCCGCCTTGCTGAATTTTCGCTAGACCTTCGTTTCCATTTTCTGCAGTATCTACGAAATAGCCTTGATCAGAAAGAACTTCCTGGTAAAGTTCTCTTAAATATTCCTCATCCTCAACTATAAGAATTCGAGCTTGATTCACAGAAGTATCGTAACAATAGGGGCTTTAAAAGTCAATTAAAATAAATACCAATTGACACAGTCTGATATTTTATGGTTCACTAGATTAGATGTCAAAAAAACTGTCCAAATCCAAGAAAAGACCAGCACGCCGCACCGCTAAGAAATCCTTCTTAGAAAGATTATTTACATTCCCAAAACTAGCTGCTTTTGGAATCTTAGTACTTTCAGTATTTACTGTTTATCAGGTTACAAAGCCTGCTGTTGGTGTTATGGGTGAGGCTACCACAGTTTCAACCGTAAAATATAAAATTAAAATGACAATGTTTGCTGACCCAAACATGAATGTTAAAAGAGACTCTAGTGAAGGTTGTCTGGCTAAAACGTTTAAAGTAAAAGTTAAGAATTCAAGTGGAGTAACTACGTCATATACACTTACCGGAAATAAAGATTGCACTAAATTTGCATCTCCTGTAGTTACAGCAACTGGAAAATGTAATACAGTTGAATACGTTGATAACTTAGCGAATTGGTATCTTTCAGGCATTAATTACTCTGATTCCTTAAAAGATCCAGGATACGAATACGATTCAAATAAGGTAAGGATTTGTTATTATCCTCCAAGCGAAGGATTGAGTGTTCCTGCAGTTACATACGTCAACTTCGCAATGAAGAGTAAATAGGCCTCAGCTCTGATATAATGCTTTCATGAGTAAAAGAAAGCCAAGTCCGTTTGGTTACTATATAAAATACTTAGATGGAATAGACAAAGGTGTCAGAGATTCTAAAGAATTCGGTTCTATATTGATCTTACAAATCGTAGAAGAAGTTGGCGAGATGTCGCGCGCATATCTCGCAAAACATGGTAGAAAAGCGACCAACTTATCAGCTCAAGAGGACGAGACCTATAGGCAAGAATTGGGCGACATTTTAGTTTCAATCTTGCGTTTGGCGAGAATTAAAAAGATAAACCTCAATGATGCGATCATGTATTCTCTTAAGAAAATAGAAAAAAGAAAATTAGAACCAAAGAGATAGAATTTGACAATTTCAACCCATAGTATATAATATAAGGGTTATGGAATTCGCAAGTAGATTTTATAAAGCAATTGAACCAGGGCTAAGAGCATTGTCTCCTGTTCAGGCTGTTACGCTTGATGGACAAGAAATAAAAGACGTTGTTATTAATGAGCCAACGCAGCCAGCTCCGCTTAAAACAATCAAGCTTAGGCTTGAAGAAGCTGGGAATGCATTTACTTCTCTTGGATCAGATCCAAGATTTAAAGCTGGGGTAGAAAAGGATTTAAGCACAGCAATTACAAGGGCATATAAAGCAGGCGAGATTTCCAGCGTGGATGTTTATTCAAGCGCTATTAAGTAAAATCCCTCTTGACGCCTAGAAAAAAATATTGTATTATCTTTTTACCATCAAATGGCTGATGGTTTTTTTAAATTATGGCAGACAAATACGAAAGAACAAAACCACACGTAAACATAGGAACTATTGGTCACGTTGACCATGGTAAAACCACGACTACAGCAGCTATTGCGACAGTTCTTTCTAAGACTGGCGGTGGAAAAGCGATGAAGTATGAGGATATTGATAACGCGCCTGAAGAAAAGGCAAGGGGCGTCACGATTAATATTACTCACGTAGAATACGAAACAGCTAACAGGCATTATGCTCACATTGACGCTCCAGGACACGCAGATTACATCAAGAACATGATTACAGGAGCAGCACAGATGGACGGAGCTATATTGGTAGTTTCAGCACCAGACGGTCCTATGCCTCAGACAAGAGAACACATTCTTTTAGCACGCCAAGTTGGAGTACCAGCTATCGTAGTTTGGCTTAATAAAGTCGACATGGTTCAGGACGCAGAACTCCTAGATCTAGTTGAAATGGAAGTCAGAGAATTACTCACAAAATATGAATACCCAGGAGACAAGGTAACAATCGTAAGAGGATCAGCTCTTAAAGCTCTTGAGGGAGACGGCGAAGCAGAAAAGCAAATATTAGCTCTAATGGAAGCAGTAGACAAGGATATTCCAACTCCAGTTAGAGATACAGCAAAACCATTTCTTATGCCTGTTGAAGACGTTTTCTCAATTAAAGGACGAGGAACAGTTGTAACAGGAAGAATCGAAAGAGGAATTGTTAAGATCAACGATACGGTTGAGATCGTTGGAATTAATGCAACAAAATCAACTGTTGTAACTGGTGTAGAAATGTTCCACAAGATGTTAGATGAAGGACAAGCTGGAGATAACGTTGGAGTATTAATTCGAGGAATTGAAAAAGATGATGTAGAAAGAGGACAAGTCTTGGCAAAGCCGGGAAGTATTACCCCTCATACAGATTTTGAAGCAGAAATTTATATTCTTACAAAAGAAGAAGGTGGACGTCACACACCTTTCTTCACAGGATACAGACCACAATTTTATATTAGAACCACAGACGTAACTGGAGAAGCAACACTTCCAACTGGCGTAGAAATGGTTATGCCAGGCGACAGTACAAAAATGACAGTAAAACTTATTGCTCCAGTAGCTCTTGAAGAAGGAGTTAGATTCGCAGTCCGAGAAGGTGGAAAAACAGTTGGAGCAGGAGTAGTTACAAAAGTCATCAAATAACCCGTTCGACAAGCTCAGGGTTAAGAGCACATTGATTTTTTAGTATATGCCAAAAGGAAGAATTCGAGTTCGCTTAAAGAGCTACGATGCAAGAGTAATCGATGCATCATGTCAGCAAATTTTAGATACGGCCATTCGGACCGGTGCTAAAGTTGTGGGACCAATTCCTTTACCTACTAAAAGATCAGTCTACGCCGTAAACAAATCCCCTTTCATCGATAAAGACGCCCGTGATCATTTCCAAATAAAAGTTCACAAAAGACTCATCGATATTGTCAGTCCCACAGAAAAAACCATGGATTCCTTAGGTCATCTAGAGCTCCCCGCCGGAGTAAACATCGAAATCCGAATGTAAGGTCGCTTCGTTCCAATTTCTAATTACTAATTCCTAAACAATTTCATAAATCCTAAATCTTAAATCATAATTCTCCGTTTTTCTCCTGCTATAATTGCCCCGATTTATCTTGACAAGCTGTTTAATTTGTAATACAATTTGTTACATATGAGAACTATAGTGAATATTTCTTTACCTGTTCAGCTTAATTCCGTAATTGAGGCTGAGGTTGCCACTGGAAATTATGCCAGCAAAAGCGAGTTCTTCAGAAGTTTGCTTAGGAACTATATGGAGACAAAGCTTGCAAGAGAACTTGATGAGAGTAGAAAAGAGCTAAAAGCCGGTAAAGGAAAAGTTTTAAAATCTCGTTCTGATCTTCGATAGTTTTGAATCAAATGAAAATCATTTACTCTAGCAAATTTGATAAAGAGTATAAGAAATTACCCCTAAGAATTAAAATTTCTGCTGAGAAAAAAGAGAAGATTTTCAAAAAAGATCCATTTGATCCTAGCCTTAAAACCCACAAATTGACAGGAAAACTAAAAGAGTATTATTCATTTTCGATCGATTATCAATACAGAATTATTTTTGAAATTGTTAAAAAAGATGTCGTTTGGTTTCATTCAGTAGGAACACATACGATTTATAAATAACTTCCCTTCAATAATTTCAAGGCAAACTGCTATAATTTCCTCAAGATGGCAGATATTGTAGATTTGCAAATGATTCCTGTAATGTGTTCTGTAGTAGTGGGAGTTGAAGATGTTTCTAAAACAGTTGATTTAGTCGAAGAAAAACTAAACCACAAATTAACAGGCAGAAGGTGTTATGGAGTTTCCACAGAAGATGAAAAAGGGTTGCATTATCGAGCCTGTATCGCAATCCAAGAAGGAGATGATCCTTCTTCTTTGGGTTTGACTCCCTCAGAAATTCCTGGTGGAAAATATGCAAAGGACAGGATTCGCCCTTGGGATTACAGGAGGGATGTTCCAAAACTCGTTTCAAGGTTTGAGGCAATGTCCAAAGAATATGAAGCTGATAAAACTCGTCCAAGCGTAGAATTTTACAGAAGACATGACGATCTAGTCTTATATTTACCCATAAAATAACTGTTATAATTTCTTCAAGTGAAAAAACCTCTAGCTCTTGGAATATTAACTTTTACTCTTACGGTAATTGGCCTCGTAGTTTTAATAGGTTTAACTTTAGAATACCGGCCGCAAATTACATCTTTTGGACTTGCAAATCCCTATTTTATCCCAATTCTAATTATAGTTTGGAGAGCTATTTCCATAGTAATTGCGCCTCTTCCCGGAGGAGTGCTTTCTTTCGCGTTTATACCTATTATTGGCTGGTTTTTAGCATGGCTTTATGGAAGCATAGGAGTCGTAATTGGAGCGACTTTAGCCTTCTATTTAGCTAGGAAATTTAGAGAGCCATTTGTTAAAAGATTTGTACCTCTTGAAAGATTACATAAGCTTGAGGAAAAAATGTCTCAGAAAACTGAATTTTTTGCTTTTTTAGGAATTAGGCTTACCACAGCGCCAATTATGGATTTTGTAAGCTACATTGCTGGGCTCAGTAAGATTAGCTATAAAAAATTCATAGCAGTGACATTAATTGCCCAGCTATTTGAAGGAGTTTGGTATTATTTTGGCGGAGTGGCATTCCAGAAGTTGCTTAGCGCACAAAGTCTTTTTGCGGGTTTAATTTTACTTGTTATTATAATTATTTTCTTTTTTATAATTAAAAATCATGGAATTTTTAGAAATAAAGAGATAGAGTAGTATTCTGTTATAATAAAATTATGGCCAAGGTGAATAGAAAATGGCATGATGAAAATAAAATGCCTAAGAATTCCTCAACCCCTCAAAGAATTAAATGGCACTTAGCTCATGCTAAGAATTGTGGATGTCGCCCAATTCCTAAAAAGATCCAAAGACTAACAGCCACCAAGAAGTAATTAATCATATATCGATATATCGATGTATTATGCAGGGAAATTGCATTGCTAAATAAAAAACTAGGTGTTAGCATTAATTTATGTCTTTAGACTTGAATTTATTTATTAGGATTAAAAAGTGGGTAATAATTAACAAGTTTATTCTTCTAATTCTTCTTTTTTACTTTGTTTTTAATCTCATTAATCTCACGGGTTTACCTATTTTTAATGATGAGGCGATCTATATTGATTGGGGTTGGATACAAACTCATTGGCCAGGTCACGAATATGATTCTTTAAGTGACGCAAAACAGCCTTTAATGTTATGGTTATTTGGAATTTTTGCAAATTTCCTTGACGATCCACTATTTGCTGGTAGATTTGTTTCAGTTTTATTTGGCGGCGGAACTTTAATAGGGATTTATTTAACTTCAAAAAAACTTTTTAATAAAAATGCTGGTTTAATTGCAGCATTTATTTATTCAATCACTCCCATTTTTGTATTTTTTAACAGACAAGCGCTTTTAGAAAGTGGTCTTATTTGCGTCGGAGTATGGGCATTTTATATGATTTTAAATTTTCTGGAAAAACCAAACAATAAAAACGCGATTTTACTCGGAGTAATTTTAGGGACTGGATTTTTTATTAAATCAACTAGCCTAATATTCATAGTAGTCTCTTTTTTAATAATCTTTCTTTACATTTTAAAACGCAAAAAAAATGAGTTGTTAAAACCAACATCGATAATTTTAGCTTCAATTCTTGCTGTCGATATTCTGCTTTTAATAAATCCTGTTTTTTGGCAGACCCTTCCTACTAATAGCAGATATTCATTTACTTTCCTGGAATTAGCTGATTTACCATTCGGTGCATGGACGAAAAACTTTCTTGGATTTATTGAGATCGGATTCTTCTCTATTACTCCTTTAGTTTTTATAGCGGGAATAGTTGGATTATTTATGATTTTCAGAAACAAGATTAAAAATTACAAAATATTTTTTGCTTATTTTATTTTTGCACTTTTTCTTGAAATAATTTTAACAAAATCGCAAAGTAATAGATACTTAGTTTCATTTCTTCCGTTTTTAATTATTTCATCTTCTTATGTATTTTCTATTTTTTGGCAAAAAAAACTGTTAAATAAATTGCTTCTTGGGTTTTGTTTAATTATTCCCTTATTTACTTCAGCATTTTTAATTTTTAATTCCAAAGAGTATATTTTGAAACTGTCAAAAGTCAGTAAATACTCAGAAATGATTTATTTAAGTGGTCAGACTTCGGGTGTAGGAATTAATGAAACAGTAAATTATATAAAAGAAAGTACAGGAGAGAGTGTGGGAATAGTAGTTTTTGGATTAAATGCTGGAAACCCTGAAAATGCTATAAGTGTTTATTCATTAAAAACAAATAATTTGCTTGCTTTTCGTATGGATTCAAGAATGTATCCTGGAATTGAGACATATGAATGTATGGTCTCAAAATATCCACTTTTTTTTGTAACTAGAAATGATGAGCTCCTTGGAATGGAGCGATTTTTTTCTTTAGGTAAATCTTTTCCAGCCTCAGAAAATTATTCAATAAAAGTATATGAACTAAAAAAGAAATGTAATGAAAAAATTATATCTTTTGATGACCTATATAAAAATGCTATAGACGAAGAATTAGGGATAAGACCCGATGTAAAATATTAGGCTAATTCCCCTTGCATTTACGCACGAGCTCAGATATAATTACAAGTACAAAATGGCTTTACAAACACAGGAGGTGATAGCTACATAGTTACTGTTTGAGTTTTTATTCTTACCTGAATAGAGCGACACTATGTGGTCGCTTTTTTGTTTGTTTAACTATCATGTCATCCTGAGTGGAATGAAGGATCTAGATTCTTCACTTCGTTCAGAATGACATCGTTAATAATATGCAGTCTCTAATAGGCGTAAAAAAAGTACAAAGTCAAAGATTTTTAGAAAACGGAATGAGAATTCCGGTTACTCTTATTGATGTTAAAGATAACTGGGTCATGTCTGTTAAGACAACGGAGCGCGATCACTACCAAGCAGTGCAACTTGGATATGGAATTAAGAAAAACGCAAATAAAGCATTATTAGGACACGCAAAAGGGGCTAAAAGAGGGGAAGCCCCTAAATTTTTAAAAGAGGTCAGGATAACTGACGATTCCCCTCTTCCAGAAATTGGAACCTCATTAAATCCACAAGAAGTATTTCAGCCAGGAGACTTAGTAGACGTTACTGGAATTTCTAAAGGAAAAGGATTTGCTGGGGGAGTAAAGAGATACGGATTCCGCGGAGGTCCTAAAACTCACGGACAATCAGATAGACATAGAGCTCCAGGATCTATTGGACAAGGAACAACTCCTGGGAGAGTTTATAAAGGAAAGAGAATGGCTGGAAACATGGGAAATGACACAGTAACTGTTAGAGGTTTAAGAATAATTGACATAACAGATGACGGAGTTTTGGTAATTAAAGGATTAGTTCCAGGAGTTATAAACGGCCTAATAAAAATTGATAAAGCTGGTACTGACAAGAAATTCGTTCCTCTTTATAGAGATCCAGAAGTAGTTGCAGCAGAGCAAGCGGCAGCTGAGGCTGTTTCGGAAAGCGCCGATGGGCAAACGTCTCCTTCGGGTGACGCTCAGGGAAAATCAGGAGAAGTTTCTAGCTCGGAGTCTGCTTCGCTAAGCGGAAACCAACCTACCGAAGTTAAAGAAGAAGCCGAGTCAGGTGAGGGGTCGGTTTCCGATTCACCTCAGGAGAGCTCGCCCACCGTCACTGAAGAGAATCTTAAAGAAGAAGTAAAAGGAGACGAAGATGGCAGCAAGTAAATCTGCAAAGCAGATTCCAACAGTAAAAAAAGAAGTGGTTAAGAAAGCACCAGTAAAAAAAATTGTTGCTGTTAAAGCTGTGAAGACAGAAAAAGTAGAAGCAGCAATAAAAACTGTTAAGACAGGTGGTTTGAGCGCACCTATGTTTGATATAAAAGGAGTTAAATCAGGAACATTTGCACTTCCAAAAGAAGTGTTTGGAGTTAAAGTTAACAATGCTCTTATGGCTCAAGCTGTAAGAGTTTATCTTGCTAATCAAAGATTAGGAACTGCGACTTCTCAAACAAGAGGAGAAGTTACAGGATCTACTAAAAAGATTTATAGACAAAAAGGTACAGGTGGAGCTAGGCACGGAGGAAAGAGAGCTCCAATTTTCGTTAAAGGAGGAGTAGCTCATGGACCAAGGGTTAGAGATTATTCTCTTTCAATGCCACAAAAAATGAAAAAAGCTGCACTTTTTTCAGCGCTTTCTCAAAGAGCAACGGACGGAGATATAAAAGTGCTTTCAGGGATTTCTAAGATTGAAGCAAAAACAAAAAATATGTATCAATTAATTTCAAAAGTAACAGGTGAAGAAAAAAGCCTGCCTGCCGGCAGGCAGGGAAAAGGAAGAGTTTTATTAGTTATTTCTGCGACTCCAAAAGAACTTCCAAATGTTTATAACGCTGGTCGAAATATAAAAAATGTAGAAATTATAAATGCAAAACTTCTTAATACTTATGAAGTATTAAAACATAAAAATTTATTATTCATGAAGGAATCAGTTGAAGTTTTGATGGGAGGTTCTGCAAAGCAGAATTCATAATCTATGAATAGTATTATTATTTCACCACTTATTACAGAGAAATCTATGATAGATGCGGGGCTAGGAAAATTTACATTTAAGGTATTTAAGGGAGCAAATAAAACTGAAATTAAAAATGCTATAGAGAAAAACTTTTCAGTTAATGTAACTCATATTTCTACAAATATTTTAAAAGGAAAAAAGCAAAGAGTTGGAGCAAGACGCGCTGAAGTTAAAGTTTCAGATTATAAAAAAGCAATCGTAACTGTTAAAAAAGGACAGAAAATTGGATTATTCGAATTAGGCGGAGGAGATAAATAATGAAATTAAAAACTATAAGAAAAAAGCATTCAGGTAGAAGTCATGGTCAGGTTGTTGTAAGACATCAAGGTGGTGCGCATAAAAGATTTATTAGAAAAATTGATTTTAAGAGAGATAAATCTAAGGTAGTAGGGCGCGTCGTAGCAATTGAATATGATCCAAATAGAACAGCTGATATCGCACTTGTTCACTATGCAGATGGAGAAAAAAGATATATAATTGCGCCCTCAGAGCTAAAGGTAAACGCAAATATAACATCAGGGGAAGGATCAGAGGTTAAAGTGGGAAATAGTCTTCCTCTTAAGAATCTTCCAGTTGGAACTGTAGTTCATAATGTAGAGCTTACACCTGGACGTGGTGGTCAGATTGCAAGAGGCGCAGGAACAGGAGCAATCATTCAAGCAAGAGAAGGACAGTTTGTGCATTTAAAACTCCCTTCAGGAGAAGTTAGAAGAGTCAGAAATGAGTGCATGGCGACAGTTGGAGTGATTTCTAATCTAGAGTGGAAAAATGAAGTTATAGGAAGCGCTGGAAGAAAAAGACACATGGGAATAAGACCAACGGTTCGGGGAGTTGCTATGAACCCAAGGTCACATCCTCATGGAGGAGGAGAAGGAAGATCGGGAATCGGACTTAAGAGTCCAAAAACATATGCAGGAAGAAAAGCTGTTGGAAAAACTAGAAATCCGAAGAAATATTCAAATTCCATGGTTCTAAGTAGAAGAGCTAAAAGAAAGAAATAAATATGTCTAGATCAAGCAAAAAAGGTCCATTTGTAGACGCAAAATTAGTTAAAAAGGTAAATATGCAAAAGCAGACTGGAGACAAGACTGCAATAAAAACATGGGCTAGGGCATGTCAAATTCCACCAGAATTCGTAGGACATAATTTTTCAGTTCACAATGGCAGAAATTTTATAAATGTTTATGTGGTCGAGGGAATGGTGGGACACAGGCTTGGAGAATTCTCACCTACAAGAACATTTAGATCTCACGGAAGAATAGTAGCTCGAGAAATTAGTAAAACCTAGCGTCTAGCAACTAGCAGTTAGCGTTCAGTTAAATAAACTAGACGCTAGAAGCTAATAACTAAACGCTAATAAATTATGCAGCAAGTAGCAAGATTAAAAGAAGTTAAAACAAGTACAAGAAAAGTAAGATTAGTAGCTGATGCTATTAGGAACTTAAGTGTTCCTGAAGCATTGGACGCTTTAACGGTTATTGAGAAAAAAGGAGCTTATGATTTAGAAAAAGCGTTACGTTCTGCTGTTGCAAATGCTGTAAATAATTCAAAAATGGAAAAAAATAATTTAAAAATAAAAAGTATTGATATTGGAGAGGGAACATCTTTAAAAAGATTTAGACCATCAACAAGAGGAAGAATTCACAGATATAAGAAGAGAACTTCTAATATTAGAATTACACTTGAGGAGGTTGCGAAATAAGATATGGGACATAAAGTAAATCCAAAATTATTTAGATTAGGGCCATTATATAACTGGGATAGCAGATGGTTTGATGATAAAAATTATGCTGCAACTCTTTTAGAAGATTACAATTTAAGAAAGTCAATTACTGAGAGATTAAAAGGAGCAGGGGTTTCAACAATTGAGATCGAAAGAAGTATAAATAGTATTAAGATTACAGCTTATGTTTCAAAACCTGGAATGGTAATTGGACGGGGTGGAGCAGGATTAGAAGAGCTTAAGAAATTCTTAGTAGAAATTCTTTCTCAGAATAAACCAAAGAAAAGTTTACCAAAGATGGATATAAGAATTGAGCCAGTTAAAGAACCAAACCTGGATGCATATTTAGTTGCAAGAAATATTGCGGATCAATTAGCTAGAAGAATGCCTCATAAAAGAATTATGGGTCAAGCAGTAGATCGTGCAATGGCATCAGGTGCGCTTGGAGTTAGAGTAATTTTAGCTGGAAGAATCAATGGAGCTGAAATTTGGAGAAGAGAAAAACTTCAGCAAGGAACTGTTCCATTATCTACAATTAGAGAGCATGTTCATTATGCAAGTGTTCCATCTCTTACTAAAAAAGGATATATCGGAGTAAAAGTTTGGATAAATAGAAAAGAGGACTAGATTTATGATTTATGATTTAAGATTTATGAATTTAATTGAAAATTGGGAATTGAAAATTGAAAATTCCCGACTGAAAGGTGAGCTATGTTAACACCAAGAAGAGCAAAATTTAGAAAACAATTTAGAGGAAACTTAAAAGGATTCGCACATGCTGGAACAAAAATCTCTGTTGGAGACTATGGATTAATTGTTGAGCAAA
>CAYILI010000011.1:19574-20430 GCA_964364105.1 uncultured Gammaproteobacteria bacterium
TCGCCAAATTGAGGCAGCAAGACGCGCAATTACTCATTACACACAGCGTGGAGGACGTGTTTGGATAAGAATATTTCCAGATAAGCCAATTAGTAAGAAACCGCCTGAGGTAAGAATGGGTGGGGGAAAAGGAGATATTGCAGAATTCGTAGCGCCAGTAAAATCAGGAAGAGTATTGTTTGAAATGGCAGGAGTAAATAGTGAAATAGCTCACGCTGCGCTAAGACTTGCATCGCACAAAATAGGATTAAAAACTAGAATAATTGATAAAGAATAATCCGTTCGACGGACTCAGGATAAATTATGAAAAAAGACGTTAAAGATATTAGCAGTAAAACAGAAAAAGATTTAAAAGATCTCTTGAAAACTAAAAGAGAAGAGTTATTTAAATTAAATTTGGATAACAAACAAAACAAGTTAAAAAATACAAGAATAATTTTTAACACTAGAAAAGAGATAGCAAGAGTTTTGACATTAATTAAAGAAAAACAATTAACAGCAGAGGAAGCAAGAAGAATGGAGGTAGTAAAGTAATCCTTCGGGATTTCAATATAAATATGAAAATATTTGAAGGAATCGTAGTAAGTGGAGGGAGAAATAAAACTGTAGTGGTTGAGGTAAGTAGAAGAACACCCCATCCTTTATATGGAAAACTTATAAGACTTAGTAAAAAGCTTAAAGCTGATACTGGGGACTTTGAACTCGTGATAGGAAATAAAGTAAAAATTGGTGAAACAAAACCAATGTCTAAGAGTAAATATTTTAAGATTTTGGAAATTATTCCTGAAAAACATATTAAAAAAACTGTTAAAAAAGTTGAATCTGTAGAGGTAAAAGAGGAATTTAAAAAACCTGT
>CAYILI010000011.1:20440-21857 GCA_964364105.1 uncultured Gammaproteobacteria bacterium
TAAAAACTTCTACTAAGAAAACAAAAACAGTAAAAAAGGAGACTAAATAATGGTACAGCATAGAACAATGTTAAAAGTCGCAGATAATAGCGGCGCAAAAATATTACTAGTAATTCAGGCCAGAAATGGTTCTAAGAGAAAGTTTGGATTTATTGGAGACGTTATAAAATGTGTTGTTAAAGAAGCAAGTCCTACTGGAACTGTTAAAGAAAGCGAAATGGTAGAGGCAGTGCTTGTCCGAAGTAGAAAAGAATTTAAAAGACCAGACGGTTCTTATATAAGATTTTCTGATAACGCAGCAGTAATTATTGATAATAGAAAAGATAAGAACCCAATCGGAACTCGTATCTTTGGACCAGTAGCTCGCGAAATTAGAGATCAGGGGTTTATGAAAATTTCTAGTATGGCTGTAGAGGTGTTATAATATGAAACTTAAAAAAGAAGACGAAATAATTGTAGTAAAAGGAAAAGATAAAGGCAAAAGGGGAAAGATAGAAAAAGTATTTATAAAACTTGATATGGTTTTGGTTCCGGGTTTGAATATGTATAAAAGACATTACAAATCTAGAGTTCAAAATAAGCCATCAGAAATTATTGAAATTACAAAACCTTTTAAGGTTAGCAATGTAGCCTTGGTTTGTCCAAGCTGTCATAAAGAAACAAGAATTGGATATAAAATTGATAATAAAGAAAAAGTAAGAATTTGCAGAAAGTGCAATAAAAAAATATAAATATGGATAATTTAATGACAAAATATAATACAAAAATTGCGATGGATTTGCAGAAAGAATTAAATATAAATAATTTTTATGCAACACCTAAGCTTAAGAAAATCGTAGTAAACATAGGAGTAAAAGATGCATTAGCTGATAAGAAAAATGTAGAAAATTCAGTAAATATCTTAACTCAGATAACAGGACAAAAACCTAAAGTAACAGCAGCTAAAAAATCTATTGCTACTTTTAAATTAAGAGAGGGAGATAAAATTGGAGCAGTGGTTACTCTTAGGGGAAAAAGAATGTACGATTTTTATGAGAAATTAGTTGGTATCGTTCTCCCTCGTTTAAGAGATTTTAGAGGAGTAAGTGAAAAAAGTTTTGATGGACGCGGAAATTATTCATTGGGATTTTCAGAGCCGATTGTTTTTCCAGAAATTGATCCGTCAAAATTAGATAAAGTACAAGGTCTTGAAATAACAATTGTTACAAGTGCAAAAACAAATCAGGAAGGAATGGCGCTCCTACGTTCGTTAGGAATGCCTTTTCAAAAATAATATATGGCAAAAACATCAAATACAGTTAGTGCAAGAAGAAAACCAAAATTTAGCACACGTTCTAAAAGTGTTTGTAATATTTGCGGAAGAAACAGATCTTTTATGAGAAAATTTGGAGTATGTAGGATTTGTTTTAGAGAATTA
>CAYILI010000012.1:0-21368 GCA_964364105.1 uncultured Gammaproteobacteria bacterium
CAAAAGAGTTTTAGATAATAAAAAAGAACTAAATAAGTTAATACTAAAAATATTAACTGGAAATAAGAAAATATATTTATATGGAGCATCAACTAGAGGTAATACGCTTCTCCAATTTTTTGGATTAAATAGAAAGCAAATAAAATTTGCAGTTGAAAGAAATTCAGAAAAACATGGAAAAATTATTGCATCAGTTGGAATACCTATAATATCTGAGGAGCAAGCAAGAATTGATCAGCCTGATTATATGCTTATTCTCCCATGGTTTTTTAAGTCAGAATTTTTGAGAAGAGAAAAAACTTATCTAAAAAAAGGTGGACACTTCATCTTTCCTCTTCCAAAACTAGAGGTAATTTAAACAATTCTCGTATAATATGTTCATGCTTGAAGATCCTTACAGAACAGTTTTAATAAGCGTAATCAGTGCATTCTCATTATTAATATTTCTTCTTGTCTATAGATTTATATATCCTAAAAAAGTGATTGGACCTTTTAAATTACTAATTCTAATTTCCATTCTTCCTCTACTGAGTCTTCTGAGACCAGGTGTTTATGAAAGCGGTGACTTTAGTATTCACATTTATAGAAGTATGGAATTTTATAGATCGTTATCAGAAGGACTCTTGATGCCCTCATGGGCTGGAAATCTAAATGCTAACTATGGCTATCCACTTTTTACATTTAACTATGTGCTGCCATATTACTTGATTAGTTTTTTTCACTTCTTAGGATTTAGCTTTGTTTCAAGTATGAAGCTTTTCTTTGCAGTTTGTTTTATTTCCTCTGGAATATCTATGTATTTTCTTGGTAAAACTATTTTCAAAAATGATTCAGCAGCATTAACGTCTTCTGTTTTTTATCTATTCGCACCCTATCATTTAATTTCGCTACATTTTAAAAATACAATTGGAGAAATATTTGTATTCATAACAATTCCGCTTGTTTTTGCGTTTATTGAAAAATTTCTTTCAAATAAAAAATTTATATATTTATTGCTTGCTGGTTTTTTTCTTGGAATAACCGCTTTAGGCCATATATTCATAGCAATGGTACTAATACCAATCATATTTTTTTATATATTGTTTAGTTCAAAAAATATTAATAAGTCATTAATACATTCATTTATTTTATTTTTAATTGCATCGTTAATTTCAATATACCAGTGGGGAGCCGTCATAGTTTATTCAAGTAGCCTTTTTACCAGTCAATATCCAGTTGATATAAAAAATTTGTATTATCCTACTCTAAAAGACCTACTTTATTCACCCTGGCGTATGGGATTTTTATATCAAGGCAGTTATGGAGAAATTTCTAATCTCTTGGGTTACATACAATTATTTTCTTTAGTTTATATTGCTTATTTAACTTTAAGAAAAAAAAATCTTAAACATAATAAAAATAAGATCTTCTTTTGGATTTTACTAATACTAACTAGTATTTTTATGGTAAATAGAGCTTCAATTAGTATCTGGAACTTATTTCCATACATAAACGCTGCCGGACCACATAGACTCTTAATTCTTACAACTTTTTCAATCTCAATTATTGCCGGCTATTTAGCATTATTAAACAAAAGTAATAAAAAATTGATTTATATTTTAATTTTTCTTGCAATTAGCTTAACTATTTTAAATTGGGGAAATAGAAAAGTGATCGCAGAGAATAATGATGAAACGCTTAGAAACAATATTCCATACAGCACTGCTCAAAGCGAAAGACATTTTTATGCAAATTCAAAATGGGTAAATCCAAATTCACAATGGTTCAAAAGTCCACCACAAAACCATTTAGAAATCGTTAACGGGCAAGGAAAAGTATTGAACATTAAAAGATCATCAACAAAACACAATTATATAATTGATGCAAAAACACAGCTGGAAATTAAAGAAAATACATTATTTTTCCCCGGTTGGAAACTTACAAGCAACAAAGTTAATATTGATATTTATCCTGACGATGATGGAATTATTAAAACTACACTCCCTTCCGGACTCCAAGTAATTGAGTTTAACTACCAGGATTTGGGTAATTACAAATTATTCAAAATCATTAGCCTACTTACTTCTTCATTAATTATTTTTTGGATCTTCTATTTATCCAAATCAAAAGCAATTGATTTCTACAAAACTCTAAAAAAATACTTATTATTCCATAGATAAAAAAGTAAACTTCTGCTAGAATCAACAAGTCTGCCGCTTAGCTTACAGATGAAAGATATTCTAATAGCAATCCCCACTTATAACGAGGTAGAAAATGTGGATTTAATCTACAAAAGAATTAGAATAAATAAAATAAGAGCGGATATTTTATTTATTGACGATAGCTCCAAAGACGGGACCTCAAAAGTAATAAAAAAAATATTAAGAAAAGATAAATCAGTTTTTTTAATTTCAAGGAAAAGAAAATTAGGAATCGGAAGTGCACATCAAGAGGCGATAAATTTTGCTTATTTAAAAAAATATAAAAAACTAATTACAATGGACTGCGATTTTACGCATAAACCTGAAGACATTAAGAAATTTTTAGAAAAGGAGAGAACAGGAAATGTAATAGTAGGCTCACGATATATTTCAAAAGGTAGTCTTTCAGAGTGGAATATAATCAGAAAATTTTTAACATTAATGGCTCATTTTTCAACAACAAATCTTCTTAAAATGCCTTATGATGCTACGAGTGCATTTAGACTTTATGATCTTGAAAAAATTCCTAAAGATATATTTTTAAAAGTCGAATCTAACAGTTATTCTTTTTTCTTTGAAAGCATGTTCATTCTTCATGTTAATAAATTTAAAATTAAAGAAGTCTCTATTGAGCTCCCTGCACGGACATATGGGAGCTCAAAAATGACTTTTAAGGATATTTACTCAAGTTTAATTTTACTTTTAAAAACCTTCTATTTATATAAAACATATAAAGATTTATTTATATATACACCTCAAATTCTTTTCCCTAGTAAATCCAAAACAAAAGTTGAAGATGAATGGGATGACTACTGGAAATTTCAAAGAAAAAATAGAAAAATTCTTTATGACACTATTGCTATTTTTTATCGTAAATATATCATTAGGCAAAATTTAAACCGCCATATTAGAGTAAATTTTAAGAAGAATGCGAATGTTTTACATGCGGGCTCCGGCGGAGGTCAAGTTGATGCAGACATTGTTAAATACATTAATATTACTGGCCTAGATATTTCAACAGGCGCACTAAACTTGTACAAAAGACTCTACGGTGATTCATGTCAAATAATTCATGGAAGTATTTTTAATATTCCCGTAAAAAGAGAGGGTTTTGACGGAATTTATAATTTAGGTGTCATGGAGCATTTTACTGAAAAAGAAATAGTAAAAATTCTAAAAGAGTTTAATCGCGTGTTAAAAAAAGATGGAAAAATAATTTTATTCTGGCCGCCAGCATTCGGAATTAGTGTTTTATTTCTAAATTCCATGCATTTTATTCTAAATAATATTCTTGATAAAAAAATTAGGCTTCATCCTGAAGAAATAACAAAAGTTAAATCCAGAAAGCAGATTAAAGATCTACTTTCAAAATCAGGATTTGAGCTGAAAAAATTTAATTTTGGACCATGGGATCTTTTTACCTACGTAGTAATTGTCGCAAAGAAAAAATAATTAATTTCTTTTTCTCCAGAGCTTTAAGTATGTATCTGTGACATTTTCCCAACTTTGACCCTTTACCCATTTGTAACCCGCATTAATAAATTTTCTTGCTTGTTTTGGATTTTTTTGAAAATACATAACCTTCCTTGCTAACTTCTGCGGGCTATCAGCAGTTATTATAAAACTTGCAAATGGAGTCATCTCTAAATAGTCTTTTTTAACAGGATTGTCATAAAGAGCAAATACTAGTCTTTTATGTGAAAAAGCTTCTAATATCGAAAGGTAGCGGCTCACAAATGCAAAATTATACTTTGACAGGTACTTTAAAGGATCATTTTTAAATCCCAGAGGTTTAAATTTTTCTAATTTCTTTAAGTATGGTCCTTCTCCTAATATTTTAAATTCAAACTTTGAATCTTTTTTTTTCAGCACGCTTACTGCTTTTGCATAATCAAGAACTCCCGTATGCTCATCTAGTCTACCTATAAAAACCGCAGAGTTTGATCTTTGGGGTTTTATATTTTTTACAGGAATCTTAGTTCCACCATAAATAGTAAAAGTAGGTTTTACTCCATACCATTTCTCCATAAATTGCCCAACGATTATATTCCCATTGGCCAATTTTTCAGATATTTTTCTAATAATAACAGCTTTTTTTGAGATTGGGTATTTTTCGTATCCATGAAATGTAACAAAACTTTTTTTACTCAAAAAAAGCAGTTTAAGCGGAAAATATTGATAATATACATCATGAGCATGAATAATATCTGCTTTTTTAAATAGCTCCCTATTCTTAATCATCCAAAACCAGATATTAAATTTTCGTCTTTTCCCTATCGGAAAGCTCGGAATTCTTTTAATCTTAATCTCTTCAAACAGACCAGAATTACCTTGTGATTCAGTTATTACGGTAACAGAATGACCTTTTTTTATTAAAATTTTTGAAATCTCGTAGACATGCTTTTCTACCCCACCTTTATCTGGCCAAAATCTCCTGGTTAAGAAAATTATCTTCATATAAATCTTGCGGGCAGATTTATCGCTCTAATTATTCCCTCAGTAGTTGTGCCCAGAAGCCAACCATAATATTTTCTAAGAAATTCTAACCTGCTTTTCTCATAAGCTCTAGTTATCCATTTTAAATCCTTAGAACTTCTTCCTACATAATGAATTACACGAGCTAAAGGATAATAAGCGATTCTTAACCCTAATTTATTTATTCTTAAGCAGATATCTGCTTCTTCAAAATACATAAAGAATCTTTTATCAAATCCTTTTACTTTTTTAAAGGTTTCTCTTTTTATCATCATGCATGCTCCGCAGATAACTGGAATTTCCCGTTCGTTTTTTCTATCAAATTTTTTAATAAAATATTTGTTTGAAAAGTAATTGTGTGGAAAAACATTATTTAATGAAGATAAAGCAAAGATAGAAGTTAGTAAAGTTGGAATATCATTCCCTACTTTTCTTATTTTATTTTTTCCATCTAAAAATGCTGGCCCAATTATTCCGATTGAGGAATCTTCATTCATTCTTTCAATCATTCTTTCAATTGATTTTTTTTCAAAGATTAAATCTGGATTTGATAAAACTAAAAACTTACCTTTTGCTTTTTCAGCACCAATATTTAAACCAGTTCCATAGCCTACATTTTTATTTTTTATATAAATTATTTTTTCTATCTCAAATGTTTTCTTGGGAATTTGTTTTTCTGAATCATTATCAACAATAATAATTTCATATGAATATTTTCCGCTAGCTTTTTTTATCGATTTTACAGCTTTTAAAATTTCGTTTGGAGTATTAAAATAAACAAAAATTATTGATACATCAATGTCTCTCATTAATCAGTAATTCTATCACAATAATTGGAGCGGATAATACTTGGATAGAATTTCAATAATTTGAATTTTAAGTTGACCTGAATTAGATAGTTCACTTCCTACAAATGTAGGATCTTGCCAAAATAACTTAAAGGAAATAACACTTAGCCCTTGATGAAGAATAAAAATTCCAATAACTAAATATAAAAATAAGTTTGAATATCTTTTTCTTATTAAACTTATACACTGGGCTAATCCAAAGATTAAAATCGGAAAAATACTTATAAAATATCTTGCGGTATAGCCTGCAACTCCCCACCCGTCATAGCTTGAAATTAAAGTAAAAACCAAAACAAAAATAGTTATAAAAACTGTACCAAATGTTTTGTTATTTTTTTTGAAAAGAAAAAGTCCAAAAACGGATGCAGATAAAATAGGCATGTAGAAAAATACTCCAAGCTTTTGGTCAAATAGGATATCTGATAAATGTCTGAATGGCATAAAATCAGATTCTGCTTTTGCTAAGTGTGGAATAAGTAATATTCGATTTTGTCCTAAAAATAATAAAATTAATTGAGGCAAATATCCGATTACTCCTGCTAATCCCATTATTAAAATTTTTATAATTTCTTTTTCTCTTTTTATTTTTTTAATTTTTATTCCCCTTAAAATTGTCAGAAAAGGAATTAAAATTAGAATTCCATCTTGCATCCTATTTGCTGTCAAAAACCCCAGAACCAAACCTTGCATAAACAAGAATTTTAGTTTTTTATTTTCTTTATATTTAAATAATAAGAATAGCAAAAGCGATGTTCCAAAAAAAGAAAATGGATGTGTATTAACCGCATCAATTGCAGAATAATAAAAAAGATTGGTTGAGAAGAGAATTAGGATAATTGAAAGCGCACTAATAAATTTAGAATAAAATTTCGTCAAAATGCTTGACAAGATTATTAATCCTCCGACTACAAATGAAATATTTCCAATGCCTAAAATTATTTGATAAATATCGCTGTACCCATTTCTAACTATCCCTGAATCAAACTTTGAGAATATTATTACTAAAACGTCAGCTATTAAGTAGATTGGCAACCAAATCACTGAAATTCCTAGAGAAAAATTATGAGTAGTAACTTTGATTACATTTTGAAATTCTGGCACTGGATCAAAACCTGCTGGAAGATTATTACTCTCTGGACTCCAAAAATGCGCCATCTCATCAGATATATCTACATTTTGAGAAAAATATAATGAACGAGTAAATGCCATATAGTACCTGGCATCTCCATAAACAGATTGTCCAACTAACTTAAATTCGAGAAGAAAAACCGAGAGAAGAATAGAAGCTAAAATAAGATGAAAAATAATCCAGTTTTGATTTTTTTTAAGAATTTTTTTATGTAAATTTTTAAAGTTGATCATTTATCAAACAAGTCATAGAATACCTTTTTCTATTTGACAAAGCAAGGCTAGAATGGGAGAATTAATTGATATGGAAGCCCTCAGGAAGGCCTATTTTTTTCTTTTAGACATACTCCAAACCCTAATACTCGCAGCTGCGGCGTTTGTAGTGGTCTACATGTTCTTGTTTCGCCCATTTGAAGTAAATGGTGAATCGATGTATCCAAATCTTCATAATCACCAATATTTAATCACCGATATAATAAGTCTAAAACTCGGAGACCCTAAATTAGGAGATGTCATAGTTTTTAAAGCACCAAATGATCCGGATAAAGATTTTATAAAAAGAATTATTGGGGTTAAGGGAGACACTGTTTCAGTTCAAGATGGAAAAGTTTACAGAAACAATGAACTTCTAGATGAAGCTAAATATCTCGATGCTTCAGTAAAAACCTACGGCGGATCGTTTTTGAAAGAAGGCCAAACCGTTACTGTTCCCCTGGGATATTTTTTCGTACTTGGTGACAATAGATCCTACAGCTCTGATTCCAGAGAATGGGGCTTTGTCCCTAAGAAAAATATAATTGGAATTTCTAAATTTATCTACTGGCCAGTAAGTGATGCCGGATTAATAAAAAATCCTTTTTAAAAAAAGTCAGACTTTTTTAAGCAGTCAGAAGTCCTACGAGCTCTTGTACTTTTGGTCCTGTTACCTCAACATCTCCACCGATCTCTATAACTACCCTCGCTTTTGAACGGGACTGGAAAATTGAAACCTTATCAACTGATCTTTTCTCTTTAATGCTTTTTGCCATCTCATCTAATTCAGGAACCCAGAGTTTATCAGTTTTCTTCGGAGCTCTTTGTTCTACCTCGCCTTTTACTTGACGCGCCATATCTTCTGTCTGTCTAACGGTACTATTATCCTTAAGGATCTTCTTGAAGAGCTCAAGCATCATTTTACTATCCCCTACAGAAATAAGAGGCCTAACGTGTCCCTCAGTGATTACTCCTGCGACAAGCGCGTCTTTAATAGCATCTGGCAAAGAAAGAAGTCTTATCGTATTACTAACAGTTGGCGCACTCTTTCCAACCTTTCTTGCGACCTCATTTGTTCCAAGTCCGAATTCGTCAATTAGTCTTTTATAAGCTTGTGCTCTTTCAATTGGGTTAAGATCTTCTCTTTGAACGTTTTCAACAATTGCCATTTCAAGCATTTGCTGAGGTGATGTTTTTTTGATAACTACTGGAACCTTCTCAAGACCAATTAATTTAGATGCTCTCCATCTTCTTTCTCCTGCAATGATTTGATATCCAGCTGGTGTACTTGCGACAACTATTGGCTCTAAGATTCCTTGTTCTCTTATGGAGTCTGCGAGTTCAGTGAGTGAATCTGGAGAAATAATGCCTCTTGGCTGAAGTGGGTTACTCTGAAGCATTCCTACTTCAAGTTCTGTTATTACTGCTTCCTGCTGATTATCCATTTATTTCTGTGCTATTACTTGTACTAATTTTTTTCCTCTTTTTGTTATGAACTCCACTGTTCCATTTGCTACTGAAAAAAGCGTATAGTCTTTTCCCATTAATACACCCGTTCCAGGATATACTTTTGAACCACGCTGTCTAATTAATATATTTCCTGGAGTTGCTTTTTCACCAGCGTAAAGCTTCACGCCTAGGCGTTTTGATTTCGAATCTCTATTCCCCTTAACCGATCCTTGTGCTTTTGTATGTGCCATATAGGTTTATAGTTCTGTGAAAACTTATAAGATTTTAGCTTTAATTTTCACAAAGGTCAATAAGTCAAAGTAGATCTTTCTCTACTTTTTTGGTTCAGTTGTGGCAGTTTTAGTTGTTCTCTCAGCTTTTTCAGTTATTTTAGTACTACCAACTTCAATTTTTTCAATCTTAAGTATTGTATGCTGTGGCCTAAAGCCCATAACTTTCCTGTATCTGGATTTTGCTTTAAACTTAGCAACTCTTATCTTGTCGCCTTTAACTTGATCAACTAAAGCCGCTGTAACAACTGCACCCTTGATGCTTGGTTTTCCAATCGTAACTTTTCCGTCATTTACGAACAATAAAACATCTTCAAAAGTAAAATTTCTCTTGCCCGCTAGGTCGATCTTGTCCACTGTTAAAGTGTCGCCAGCCGAAACTTTATATTGTTTTCCTCCAGATTTAATGACTGCGTATTGCATATAGCTTCCTGCCCGCCATCGGCTTTTTGCCGAAGGCAACTGCAGGCGGGTAAATTATACCAAAAAACTAGCGTATTTCCAATACTTCTCGCCTTTTCCCTTTACTGATGGCGAAGAGGAGTCCAAGTAAAATAAAATTAGAAAGAAGAGAACTACCTCCATAAGACACAAAAGGAAGAGTAACTCCGACGATAGGAACAATTCCTATATTCATTCCTACATTCACAAAAAAGTGTACAAACAATATAAAGAACGCAGTTATAGCAAACATCTTCGAAAATTTATCCTCTGTATTTTTTATTATTAAATATAACCGAAAGAAAATAAACGCAAAAGCAATTACCACTATTAACGACCCGACAAACCCTAACTCCTCAGAGATTGTTGCAAAAATAAAATCAGTATGGCGTTCCGGAAGAAATCTAAGCTCTACCTGTGTTCCCTGACCAAGACCCCGGCCAATTAACATACCGGACCCCACTGCAATAACAGCTTGAATTGCATTATAAGAGGTACCCAGTGGGTCACGCGACGGATTTAGAAAAGTAAGTACTCTTTGTCTCTGATATTCGTGTAAAAGTACCCAGAGAAATGGAACACTCGCAAGCCACATTAAGAATCCTGCAAAAAACCATTTAAATGGATAACCATAAATAAGTAAAAGTCCCATGGTTACAAATACATAAATTAAAGCATTTCCTAAATCCGGCTGAAAGAAAATTAGAAGCGCAATTGGTGACATAAAGGCTAAAGAAACAAGAAAAGATTTAAACGAGTAAGATTTTAAGTTTGATAAATATGATGCGATTGAAATTGCCAAAAATGGTTTTAAAAGTTCCGAGAACTGAATTCCAACTCCGAAGATTGTAAACCATCTAACACTTCCCCTACTCTCTACTCCTAAAAATAGAACTGCAATTAAAAGAATCAATGATCCGACATAAATCGGGATCGTATAGTTTTTAAAAATCGAAGGATTTAACTGGGAAAAAACAAAAAATACGATAATTGAAAGAATGCTGAAAATTAATTGGCTTTTAAAAATGGCAAAATCTATGGAGTAAAGTGATACTAGACTAAAGGTCAGGAGCACACCGACTGCAATCATGAGAAGCCAGTCAATTGAGAAAAGCGCGAAAAACTTCATTACACCTTTGTAACTTTAAATACGCCAATTGTCAAACTATTTATCAGAGCTTTTCTTTTTATTTCCGATTCAAACTCTTTGGGCCAGGACTCTAAAGAAACATTAACTTTTTCATCCAAAGATGTTCCCATAACTTTTCTTTCCGCCTGAATTTTCCTAACAATATCCCTAGCATCTCCCTCAGCTTTAAGTTCAGGCGTAATAGTATCATCAAGTTCAAATTCAAATAATTTGCCGTTTAGCTTCTCCTCCTTATCAATATCTTCATACCATACAAACTTCACGTTTTTAATATTTAACTCATCAGCCATAATTCTTGAAAGAGAATTCCAACTTGTTTCGTCAAAATCCACTCTGACAAGAAGCTTTCCCAGAGGTTGTCTAACTTTTATTCCTTTCTCTTTTCTTAGCGCATGCACCTGCTCAACAACATCTCTTATTATTTCCATATTTGTTATAAGTTCTTGATTAATGAGAGATTTATCCACTTCTGGCCAACTTGTAAGATGCACTGACTCTTCTCCAGTTAGATTTTTATACATCTCCTCCACCATAAAAGGAGCAATTGGAGCGATCAATCTACAAAGAGTAGTAAACACGACATAAGTTGTTGAATAAAAAGCATTCTTATCTGACTGATCCTGTGCAGATGCTCCCACCCTATCTCTACTTCTTCTTATATACCACGTTGAGAATTCATCTATGAATATTCCAATCTTGGAAATTGCCGAAACAGTGTCATATTTATCAAGATCTTTTGCCACATCTTCCGAAAGCTTGTTAATAAGTGTTGTTACCCATTTATCTAATACATTTTCTGAGTTTTCATTTAAACTTTCTTTGCTCCATCCATCAACCAATGCGTATGAAACAAAAAAGTTATAAGTATTCCAAAGAATTAACATCATTCCCTTAACTTGATTTCTATAATTCTCTTCGGAAATAATTATGTCTTCCCCATTCATAATTGGTGAGCTCATCAAATAAAGTCTAAGCGCATCTCCTCCATATTTTCCTAAAAGTTCTTTTGGATCTGGGTAATTTCCAAGATTCTTACTCATTTTTCGTCCGTCTGTCCCCAAAATTACTCCTTCAACTGCTACGTTTTTAAATGCTTTTGATTTATAGAGTGCGCCCCCAATTACATGCAATACATAAAACCATGCTCTAATTTGCCCAGTGTATTCTGCGATAAAATCAGGAGGAAAAAAGTCATCTAATTTTTGCTCCCCTTCAAATGGATAATGGCGCTCTGCAAATGAAGCCGACCCTGCCTCTATCCAACTGTCTAAAACCTCAGGAACTCTTTTTACTTTTTTCCCGCATTTCTTGCAATCAATTTCTACCTCGTCAATTTCTGGTTTATGTAAATCTTTAACTTCTTTGCCGCTCGCTTCTTCAAGCTCTTTTATCGAACCCGGAACAAATCTCTCTCCGCATGTACACTCCCAAACAGGAACCGGACTTCCCCAATATCTATTTCTTGAAATATTCCAGTCGGGCGCATTCTCAAGACTTTTTAAAAATCTTCCATGTTTAAAATGTTTTGGGAACCAATTAATCTCTTCATTTGTTTTTATAAGCTGTTCTTTTATATTCTGGACATTTACATACCATGCGTCGATTGGAGCGTAATATAGGCGTGTGTGACATCTCCAGCAAAGCGGAACTGAATGAGTGATTTCTTCGTCCTTATAGATCAAACCTCGACTTGAAAGATCCTCATTAACTGCTTTGTTCGCTTTAAGGTAATACATCCCACCGAAAAGTGGCACATTTTCCTTTACATTTCCTTCTTCATCCAGATGAATCTCTATATGAATATTATTTTCATTCATCGCTTTCAAATCTTCTTCTCCATAAGCAGCAATGGTGACTACCCCAGTTCCCTCTTCTGCGGTTACAAATCCACCGCCAATTATTTCGAAAGCTTTCTCTCCCTCTTTTATTTCATAGAAGTCATAATGAGGAATAAATTTTTTGCCGACCAAACTAGATCCTTCAAATTCATCCACAATCTTATAAGTATTTGGTTCTCCTAAAGTTTTAATTGTAGTTTTTGCAAGAATATAAAATTCTTCGTTTTGAAGGACTTTTACATATTTAAGTTTTGGAT
Source organism: uncultured Gammaproteobacteria bacterium (assembly GCA_964364105.1). Lineage (GTDB taxonomy): Bacteria > Patescibacteriota > Microgenomatia > Levybacterales > UBA12049 > 2-01-FULL-39-10-A. Next base: position 12,309 of record CAYILI010000012.1, read on the forward strand.
TAACAGCTAATGCCGGGGTAACAATTTTATTCCAGGGAGTTGTAGACCAAGCTAAAACAAATGCTCCTGGTTCATCTTTTAATTCGTATTTATATGTGGTTCCCTGGTCTTTTGTGTCTTTATAATTATCTGCATCCATCGCAACTTCAAAATTTGAAACTGGAGTAGAGCAGTGCGGACAAAAAAGCGTAACCTTAAGCCCTTTGTAAATATGTTTCCTCACATACATTTGCTTGAAGACCCACATAACTGATTCCATGTAAGGTGTGTCCCAAGTTTTATATGCATTTTTAAAATCTACCCATCTGCCGATATGCAAAACGTACCATTCCCATTCCCCTGAAATTTCTTCTACATAATTTTTACATTCCTCTATAAATTTCTTGACCCCGATTACCTCTTCTATATCTTTTTTTCTTTTTATCTCAAGCTTATTTTCTACTTTATTTTCAACAGGAAGTCCATGGCCATCCCATCCCCAAACACGCTTCACTCTATAGCCTCTCATGGTCTTATATCTTCCGAAAACGTCTTTATGAATACTCCCAAGTAAATGTCCATAGTGAGGCATGCCGGTTACAAAAGGGGGTCCGTCTAGAAAAGTCCAGTCGCCAAGTGGCGCTTCTTTTTCTACTGACTTTTCAAATATTTTATTTTCTCTCCAGAATTTCAGTATTTCTTCTTCAATTTCCGGAAAATTAACAGCGGGAGTTACAGGCTTAAACCCCGCACTTTTTGATTTATTATTTTCAGACATAATCAAACTTGAATCCGCAAAAAGCGGGGCAAGCATTCACCCATCACTATTTAACATGATTCTTAAATAGTTGAGGGGTAAAGCTAATTGTACCCGAAAATGAGGCTCGCATCAATAAGATCGGTCTTTACAAAGAAAAGATGACGTGAGATATTGGCTTAAATGCAAACCAATAGGGAAACCTGGGCAGACATAACAAGAATCCTCGCCACTTTTTTAATTATATTGGTTCACACTTCAGGCATTAATCAAACCTCTAACATAAACTATTATTCATCTCTTCTATATTCCTCTCTTGGCTATTTGGGCGCACCTTTATTTTTAATAATAAGCGGATATTTTTTACTTAATAAAAAAGAAGATATTAAAACATTTTTCAAAAAAAGATTCAACAGAATTCTTTTCCCATGGATTTCCTGGTCTTTAATTCTTACTATTTATCAGCTCTATTCAAACAATCAATCTGTTACATTATTTATCGATGAGTTTAAAAAAAGCCTGCAGGCATTTTGGTTCCTGCCTCTTCTTGTTTGTTTGTATTTACTAACTCCTTTTCTTAGAAATCTACTTCAAAATTCCTCAAAGAAAGAAGTTTTACTTATGCTTATTGCCTGGTTTTTAGCCTTTTCTTTTTTCCCTTATTCTCTAAATTCACAGGCTTTTCCGTATGCCGCTGATAATGGACTGGTCAGGCAAACTTTTGGATTTATCGGGTTTTACATTTTTGGATATTATTTATTTTTAATTTCAAAAGAAAAAATTAATAAATATTTTTATTTAACAACGTTTGTTATTTTAATTATTTCAACAATAGTTTTGGCGAATTTAATTGACACAAAAAATATAAATCTTCAAATAATTCATTATTTCTCTCCTACAATTGTATTAGCATCTATTGCCCTCTCAATTTTATCTCGTGAATTTCTTAAAAAAATTAAATTTTCTAAAATAACTGGGTACATAGTCGCGAACATAAGCGGGATGAGTTTGGGAATCTATCTACTTCATGATGTAATTCTTTCTAGAGTTATTGAGGGTTATGTCTTTGTAAGTCCAGTTAATTTCTATGCTGGTTTTGTAAACGCAATACTAATTATGTTAATTAGTATTATTATTCTTTTTGTCGCGGGTAAAATTCCAGTTCTCAAAAAACTGCTTATTTAGTACCAAAGATAAACACAGCATAGTATCCTGCGACTCCACCGCACCCATGATTCCACCCGCCGTCCTGGATTGCTTCCTTATGCCCCGTTAAAGACCTGTCCCATCCATACTCAACGATGTGAACTCCGTACTGCGGCTGTACTCCACCAAAAAGAACCTCCCCCATTCTATAAAATTCATTTTGGTTTTGGCCATATTTATCAAACCCAGCATGCCCATCTAGTCCTCCGTTCTTAAGCTGTTCCTCAGCTCTTTTTTGTGCAATATCACATAAAAGGTCATTTTTAGTCGCCTGCTGGACATTATGAGCTTTCCTATAATCGTTCATGGCAATATTTAATTCTTCACTTGTTGCCATTCTTGGATCAGGTGGGAGGTTAATTTTAGTTATATGCTCATCAACCTTTTCCACGCTCCAATCAAAAGGAGGCTGGGAAGGCACAACCTTAATGTTTTTTTCAATAATTGAATCATCTTTTCTCAAATATAATCTTTGGGAAATATTTGTATTATTTGCATTAATAACAAAAAACAAAAATAAAAAGAAAAGAATGAAGAATTTAGATAAATAAGGCGCGTTAAAACGTGTTTTTTTCATTTCTAGAATACGATCACTCGCGTATTCATCGGGGCCCATTCATAAATCCACTTTGAAAATGCTACCGGTTGATTAACACACCCATGACTCACTCTAGTTCCGAATTTATTATGCCAGAAAGCACCATGGAGAGCATAAGCACCATGAAAGTACATTATATAAGGAACATCTTTTAAGAAGTACCTTGGATATGGCGGATAATATCCACTCATATTTCCTTTTTCAAGTTTTTTATAAATCCTAAAATCTCCTTTTATAGTAGGTGTATAGACCATTCCAGTACTCACAGGGCTTTGATTAACTAGACGCCCACCATCCCATGCATAGAGCATTTGCTTAGTAGTGTCCACTGTAATTAATTTTTCAGATGTGATTATTTGAGCGTTAACCGGAGCTACAGTCGTTAAGAGAGCAAACAAAACCGTGAAGAGCAATAGGATTATCCTTTTCACTAGATAATCGTATCAAAAAAATTAGCGGGGAAAAAGAAGACTATTTAATGCTGATGAGTTCTACCTCAAAAGCTAAGGGGGTATTTGGAGGAATTGGCCCTGATCCATTTGGTCCATATGCCAAATCTGAAGGAATTAATAATTTTCTTTTTCCGCCTATTTTCATTCCAACGAGTCCCTGATCCCATCCTGCGATTACTTCACCTTTTCCTACACTAAAGCTAAAAGTTTGATTTCTGTCATAAGAACTATCAAATTTTCGACCATCTAGAAAAGTCCCGAGATAATTCACTTCTACGGTATTTCCGCTCTTAACAGGCTCTCCTGTCCCTTCTTTTATATCCTGAATTGTTAATTCTGTTACATTTTGCATAGCTTGTGGTGCCTGAGTTGGAGCAACTGTCGCTTTCTGGGATTGCATTCCTATTGGACTTTCGCTTTGAGACACAACCGCCTCCGGATTTCCAAAATTAGAAAGCTCCTGTTTTGCTTTTTCGCTCTCGCTTGGCGTAATATTATTCTTTGTGTATACTATCACACCACCGACAATTAAAAAACATATAATTCCAAAAACTATAATTCGAGCATTCAGATAATTCATAAAAAAGATTATAGCAAAAAAAGACTTCTTGTATAGTATGTTATAATAATTTTCCGATGATTAAAACTGCTCTTCTAGGTCTTCTATTCTTACTAATCGCTACACCAGCTTACGCTGAAAGTAGAGCGAATGTAAATATTGTAAACAACGTTAATTCTCCATCAAGCTCAGATTCTAAAACCACAACAGATATAACAGTTGAAACAAATGGCAGAAAGACAAACTACACCTCAGATAAACCAGGAAACATTGAAGTAAACGCAGTTAACGACAAACATACGATAAAAGTTAATGGCCAGGTAATTCAGGTTACAAGTTCACCTCAAAACCCAAACACTTCCCAAACCCCGACTCCTACAATTGATGAAGATAAAGACAACGATAATATAAATGACAATTTAGAAAAATCAATTGAATTCGTAGAGGAAGAAAAAAGCTTTATTGAGACTATTGAAGACTTAGTTAGGAAAGTTTTTTCCGTGTTTGGCTAGATCTGAATATTAAATAATATACTACCGGGATAAAGAAAAGCATTATTGTTCCAGAGAAAGTAAGACCTGCGATGATTGCTCCCCCAAGTCCCCTCCACAATGGGTCTGATAGTGTAATTGGCGTCAAACCTAGGATAGCTGTTAAAGATGTTAGTGCGATCGCTTCAAGTCTACTTGCAGCTCCCTCTGCGATCCCTTCTATAAATCCCATTTTTGTTTTCTCATTTGCCTGAATCTTGTCTACGATTAAAATTGAATTCTTTACCACGATTCCAAAAAGCGCCAGTACTCCGATAAGAGCCGGAAATGATAGCGGAGTGTTGGTTAGAGCAAAAATAATAAATACCCCGGAAATAGAAAGCGGAATCACCAATAAAACAATGAAAGCTTTTCTAAATGACGAAAACTGAAGAACCATAGTTACCAGAATCAAAAGAAAAGAAAGAACCATAGCCGTTAAAATTGAATTTATAGAATCTTGATTTTCCTCATTAACTCCTCCGGTTTTCCATGAGTATCCAGATGGAAGATCTAGGGTATTTGCGTATTGTTCAAGTTCTTTGTTCACGTCTTGAACTCCGTAACCTTGTTTAACAGAACTGGTTATTGAGATTGTCCTTTTAGCGTCTTCGCGAGTAATTAAAGTTGGACTTGTTGCCAATTCTAAGCGCCCTAAAAAAGTTAATGGGATCTGCTCACCTATTGTGGGATTTGTGATTAACAATTCATCAACATTTTCAACAAATTGTGTTCCTTCTGAAAATCTTAAAGAGATATCTTCCTCGTCACTTGACTCAGTATCAAATTTTACGCTTGATAATTCAAGCCCGCTCGCATAAGTCCTTAGAGTTAATCCAATTTGGTCTGAAGAGATTGAATTTTCAGCTAACTTTTGTTTATCGGGAATAAATGTGATCTTACTTGTTCCTGGCTTTATAGACTTATTAACATTTGCAGCTCCAGGTTTTGACTCTAAATAATCTACGACCTCATCGGCGTATTTATCTAAAAGCGCTAAGTCATTTCCTAATAATTTTATTTGAACATCTGCTCCAGCTGGTGGTCCCCCGCTTGCTTCATTTACAGAAAACTTACCTTTGGAGTAATCTGAAAACTGTTTTCTCAAATCTTGTGCTATTTCAAACGAGCTTCTCTCTTTATCTTCTTCAAATACTAAGGTGAAAAGAAAACTATTTTCTTCGGCTCCTCCTGCTCCGCCAAATTCATCAGGAGCTTGTCCCAAATTAAGTGAAACAGTTTCTACATCATCCTGCTTTTGAAGTTTAGAAAAAATAGTTAGTGCTTCTTTTTTAGACACTCCTACATTTGTTCCAGGCGGAAGCTCTACGGAAACACTTAGCTGATTAGAGTCAGTTTTTGGAAAAAACTCATTCTTAACAAATCCTAATGGCACTAATAGATAAGAGAAAATTGAAAAAATGACCACTATTATTACAGTTGTTTTAAGCCATCTTTTTGATGAAAGAATTTTAGTAATGAGTGCTTGATACCTAATTGACACAACTTCAAAACTAATAAGACCTTGATCAAAGTATTTTCTATATTTTCTAGATGGTTTTGAAATTCTATTATCAAATCCGTTAAAGGTAATGTTTCGAAGTTTAAATAAAAGAAAGAGGAATAAGCCGAAGATTAGAAATTCAATGAGTAATAATGGTGTTCTTCCAGAAATGGCGATTAAAGCCCCGGCCAAACCGAGAATAAAAAGAACTCCGAGTAATACTATTACCCTTTTTGGAGCTCTTGGCTTTAATAGATAGGCTATCACTGGAAGAGTAATAAACATCGCTACAAAGAAGGATGCTATTAGAGTCGCTGATACTACAATTGGAATTGGCTTAATGAATTCTCCGATTATACCTCCAGACAAAAGTAGAGGGATAAAAGCCCAAACAGTGGTTAAAGTCGTAGTAAAAATTGGAATGATAAAATCTCGCCAAACTAAAAGGCCTGTCTCCTGTGGAGTAAATTTTCCTGATCTATGATAAGTAGTCATCGCTGAAATAACCACAATCGTGTCATCAACTAATAGTCCCAGTGCTAAAAGAAGCGAGAAGAATGAAATAAACGACAGGGCAACTCCGAAAAAATTCATTATTCCAAAAGTTATTAAAAAAGTTAAGGGAATTGAAATAGATGCGACAACAGCTTGTCTTATTCCTAAGAAAATAAATAAAGCTATAAATACCAATGTAATAGTTAAAATAAAGTCACGAATTAATTCGTTAAATTGATCATCAATTTCCTTAGATACATCCGAAGTTGTAAAAATACTAAATTGACCATCGTACAAACCTAAAACCTCATCCGCTACTTCTTTAGCATCCTCTGCAGTAGCGCTAATATTGGCATTTTCTGTTTTGTAAATTGAAAAACTCACAGCTTGACCTGCTGGCTCTTTATGATCTGCTACAAAACTTTGAAGCTGTGAAGGCTTAGACCTTTTAGATACTGTCGCAATATCAGAAAGATTTACGATAGCACTTCCTGTGTTAACCTTTATATTTCTAATGTCATCAATGTTAGTTAGTGCAGGATCTATACTAAGAGTAAAACTTGATGAATCAGTTTTTAATGTTCCTGCCGGAAAAGACTTAGACGCATTTGAAAGTACCCCGATTAAGGTCTGGGGATTAAAACCATAAGTGGAAATTGCCTCAGGCTTTAAAATAATTTGAATCTCCTGCTCCTCAAGCCCTGAAGTTCTAACCTGATCCACCGTGGAAATTGCCTCAAGCCTATCCCTTAAAGTCTTTGAAAGCGTAATCAATGAGGCTACGTCTCCAGTTTTACTCGTTAATGAAAAACTCCAGACAGGAAATTGCTCAAAATCTACTTTGGTAGTATTTGGTTTTTGTGCGTCGGTTGATAAAGTAACGGAGTCCACTGCTGTCTTCGTATCACTTGCGGCCTTATCAGCATCAGTTCCTGAATTAAACTCAATCTGGATAATGGAGACTGAATCACGAGAAGTAGAAGTAAAAGTTTTTACATTTGGGACTCCTCCAATTTCATCCTCTAGAGGGTCCGTTACGAGCGACTCAACATCCGCCGGGTTTGCTCCCGGAAGAACCGTGCTAACCACTACATAAGGGATTTTAATTTCAGGATTAAGACGCCTGGGAATACTTCTGTAACTAAAAATTCCGAAAGTAACGATAATAGTAAGAAGTAAAATTAAAAGTCTGGGGTTCGCCAAATACTTAGCTTGTATGGACGTAGCTAATTTTTTATCAAAGTGAAGATGTTTAAGATAGGAAGCATGTTTCATAATTTAGCTTTTTGCTTTTAGCCTCTAGCAGCTAGTCGCTAATTGCTAGTTGCTGGCCCTTACTGGATCTCCTTGAATAACATTCCTGTTTAGGATTACCTGATCAGATTCTGCTAACCCATGTGTCACTTCTACAAATCTTCCAACTACCTGACCTAGATTCACTTTTTTGCTTTCTGCGCGTCCGTTTTTTGCTACAAATAAAAATGCCTGATCCTGAGTTTGAAATACAGCATCAATCGGAACAAATGGGACAACTCCCCCTGTACTTGGGAAATCAATTGGAATCTCAATCGTTATATAACCTTTGTCAGTAACTTGTGAAGCGAATTCCTGCGGAATTGCAAAACGAGCTGTATAAAGTGATCCATCAGTTGCCTCTTTAGAAACATAAAAAGGAACTGACTCAAAAGATTTATCCCCAACGTGAAGAGTTGAAACTGCTGCTCTTCCTACGCCTTGTGCTATTTCACGATTTAGATATGCCACAGCAATTAGACTTTCTGATGCGCCGCTTATCTGAGCAATCGGCATTCCTGGATTCAACGCCTGACCCTCTCTTACAAATATTCGCTCAACAACTCCATCTACTGGACTTGCAGGATACATCAGAGCTTCATTAATTTGAGCGAGAGTAAGGCTCAATCTTGAAACTTCTAGGTTAAGCCCTAATGCTTTTTTCTGGATCTCAAGCTGTTTTATAGTTATACCCCGTGTTAAATTTGAAATTTCAGCGGGAATCTTATCAGACGCACCAGTGTATTCAGAGGCTCTAAGCCCAGCCTCTAACTGGCTATTTCCTGACATGAGCTGGGCTCGAAGCTGTTTTGTTTGTAGAATTGCCGAATCATTTGCTCCCCCCACATTTGTAGCTTCCAGTTCATTCTGTTGGGCCTCAAGGGAAGTTAATATTTCATTATTAAGCCCGACTAAACCTCTCGTAGACTCAAGCGATTGATTACTAATATTTCTAAGTTCATCTGCGTTTTGATCTGATTTTTCTGCTATTTCTTTCTGTTTATCTATAATTTCTTTATTTGTTTTATAAGTATCAACTGCATTTTTATATTGAACTCCTGCTAACTGCCTTTGTACAGAAAAAGCATTTCCACCCTGATAATTTGTAGACATACTTATTAGATTTGTGCCCTCGCCTACCTCTTGCCCAACTTCTACATTTATACTTTGAACTACTCCAGCGCCTAGTGAGACAACTCTAATAACTCCTGATTTTTCTACCTGAGCCTGTACTGTAATTTTTGGAGATTGACCAATCGTATAAACTTCTACTTCTTTAGTTGGGAGCGATGTTTCGGTAGCTTCTGGTTTTGGTCTATTTATTACATTACTGATTATTATTAAACCTAGAAGCATTAATAATAATCCTAAGAATGTAGAGATAGGACGCTTTTGGGCGTGTATTATAAATTTTTTATAATAAACTTTTCTTTTTTTATTAACTAAGGCAACGCGTGGTTTAACTTTTTTGCGTGCTTTAAGATAATTTTTTCTAAGAGGCTTATATAAGCTATTTAATAAATTCATTTTTTGAGGACAAGTCGAGGCAGGTTAAGGTTTATCCTGAGGCAAAGAATTAAACCGATGGACTGAAAGAGATTATATTAAAGCTTAAGCCTAAAGTCAAAGGGATGTACTGGCTGACCACATCGGTAAGACTTTGAAGAATGTATTCTGAGCATACTCC
>CAYILI010000013.1:0-19525 GCA_964364105.1 uncultured Gammaproteobacteria bacterium
GGAACTACTCTAACCTGATTCAATGTAAAGATTGGGGTTTCATGACCAGGCTCAAACGGACAAGGAGGTTCGCCTCCATTTGCTTGATCTGGCCTTTTAGCCCGCTTTGGAGCAGATATAATCCAATTACCTGTAATGGGATCTTGAACAAACCTAAAATCGGACATCCTATTTAGTATTAAGTATTTGGAATTAAGTATCAAGTAGATTAACCTTGGCTGATAATGCGTTTATAGACTTTCTCGTGTTCTTCCACCATCTTTTCAATTGTAAAATTTTCTTCAACGTGTATTCTGGAAGATATTCTCATCTGTTTATATTCCTCTTGGGACATACTATAAATCCTGCTTATTGCCTCTGCCAATCCCTCTTTTCCGGTCTTTTTTATGATCCATTTACTTGATTTATGTTTCTCATCAGGCTCAATAATAAACCCTGTTACTCCATCTTTTATAACTTCCGCTACGCTTCCTCTATTGAATGCAATTACTGGGGTACCCGAACTCATTGCTTCGATCATCACCATTCCAAAAGGCTCATTCCAAAGAATAGGAAACAAAAGCGCTTTTGCTTCTCTTAAAAACTCATCCCTCTCTGCTTCTCCAAAAGATTTGTCTTCAACAACCCCATTTTTAAGAAATGGTAGAACGTTTTTTTGATAGTAAGGCAAAACTCTGTATGCATCATCCCCCACCATTTTCAAAGTTTTACCGGTTTTTTTTGCTGCTGATATAGCTTCCAACACTCCTTTTTCTTTAATATATCTTCCTAAAAACGCTAGATATTCTCCCCCGGTTTTATCAAACTTAAATTTGTTTATATCAACTCCATGCCTAACTACTCCTGCACTATGAACCATGTTATCAAATGTATTCAGCTGAGACTCGCTTATGAAGATATAGTTATCTTTATTAAAAGAATTTAGTCGCCTGTAAACCAAATGCTCCCTACGGGGTTTTGGATCATGAAGAGTGTAAACAGTTTTAAGCAACTCTATCTTATTTACATAATGAGCCATAAAATCATGATAGGCGTGCATGATATCAAGCTTTTTTTTCTTTGCGTGCATATATGCCTTAACTGTTAAATCTATTTCGTATTCAATCTTAGTTGCAGTATGCGCATTCTTAAGCTTGGATAACTTATCAAGACCTAGCACTTTAGAGCTAGTAAAATCTTTATCGATTAATCTTTCATCTCCAGAAATTAAGCGAGCTTTTGTTTTAGTATTTGGTGAGGCATATACATAAACTTCGTGTCCTTTATCTACTAATCCATTCGCCAGATTTAAAAACAGCTCCTTAGGTGCAAAAATTTTATTCTTATATTTGCTCCCCATGTAAACTGATGGTAGGAGTAAGCCAATCTTCATTTATTATTCACCTGAATGTATATTACCATAAAAACGAGCTTAAACCCTAGGCCGTTAGAGAGGTTTCATCGTTTGCAGAAAGTCTTCTGTACATTGTCCAACAGTCGCGGCTAGATCTCTATATTTAGCAGTATCACCCTTATACTCTTCCCCTCTGTATTCATGCTTAGAAAAAGGTATTTGCGAAAACCCGCTACGCAGCAAATCGTAATCAAACTGCTCATCGTACTCAGCTGGTATTTGACCATAAACTTCAGGCAGAGGAATCCCCCGCTTGGCGTAATAATTCTTAACACTACCTCCTACTTCCTGAAGGCGTCTATTGGATGCTATTTTAGCAAGTTCAAATGTCACATATGACGGATTATCTCGTAAATTTTCAAGGCCTGCGGGCTGACCTTGATAAATTGCTTCCTCAAACTCCTCGTAAGTCTTGCCATAACCAAAGTCTCCTTTTGGATAAAATCTGTCAGCCCTATAACCAAAATGCTGTAAAACTCTTTCTGCTGATAAAACACTTGCATCAGGAATTCCAAATGCGGTCAAAATTTCCTGAATACGCGGCCCGTGAAACTCTGAAGACAATACTGCAATGCTCCCCTGCCAATATCCTCCATTTTTTGCATCAAGCGCATTTAACGCCTGGATTACATTGTCAAAAGTCGTTTTCGCTACTGAGTCAATTCGGATATTCTTCTCAGCATGCTCATACCCTTGAGGATTTTGACCCTTACCTATACTAGCTCTATCATAAGTATCAGCAAGTAATTCTCCTTCGCTGGCTAATTGCTCAAGACTTTCAATCCTACTCAAGTCCTGCTTTTCCGATTTGCCTGTTGTAGTTCCGCTTGTAATAACAGTATCTACTACTCCCTTAACAGCCAGTTCTTTAGCTGCAATTGCGTTAACACGATTAAGTGGATGAAGCGGGAAAAGTCGATCTGAACCTTGGAGATCTTTAAGCTTAAGTGGCCCCATGCCGCATACGACTACAGCATCAATAGGAGCTTTACTAACAGACTCAACAGGTTCAACTATTTGTGCCGCTTCCATAGAGATTTATATATTTTTCAGGGCAATATCATAATTATCTATCATTTTTTCAATAGTAAAATTTTCCTCAACATGCTTTCTGCAAGCCTTTCTTGAAATCTGATCAATCTTACCAATAGCCTCAATCATCCCATGTTCATCATCTACTACAAACCCAGTCACACTATCAAGCACTACTTCAGAAGTACTCCCATTCCGAAAAGCAATAACAGGAGTACCACAAGACATAGCTTCAATCATTACCAAACCAAACGGCTCATTCCATAGAATTGGGAAAAGAAATGCCTTAGCTTCCTGATAGAGCTTTAGTTTTTCCGCAAATTTCATCTCCCCCTCCCAGCGAATGGTTTCCCCGTCAATGTCTTTTTTAATTTCTTCAAAATACTCCTTATCGCTAATTTTACCTGCCAGAATAAGCCTCATGCCAAGTTTCTTTGCAACTCTTATAGCGCCCCCCTGATTTTTGTGCCGTCCAATTGAACCCACCATCAGAAGATAATCAGATGGCTTATCGTTAAAAGCATACTTTTGCACATTAACCCCATTACCAACCGTTGCTAAATAATTAAGGCCGTCAAATCCGCCTCTTTGGGCATTGCTTATCGTTACAACTAATGCCTGGTATTCTTTGAATAAATCTGCCAGCTCAGGAAAAAGATTTAAATGCATGACGTTTGCAAAAGGCTTGTTAAGCATCTTGGCAACTGGCAGAAAAATAGCTTCTCCGCGAATATTACAAAGCACTATATCATAGTTATCCTTCTCATCTATCATCACCTGAGAAACTCTAGCAAGATAAACTGTTTCGAGGCGCAATTTTCTTGAAGTTTCTGTCTTTTGGGGATCAAACTTTTGCTCAAGTGAACTTCCAGATACTAAATCTCCATCTCCAATCTCAATCACCCTTACTTTTATGCCTGAAAAGTTTTCCGCAGTGCCTTTTGCTCCCACTAAAATAATTCCGTGTCCTTTTTCAGAAAGTCCTTTAGCCTGTTGGTATGCGATGAGCTCAGTTCCTCCTTGAGCAGGGGGTGGTATTGGAAGGGCTACGGATCCAAGTATTAAAATCTTCATTATCCTTATTTTATCTCCTGAGGTCTTTTCTTAAACTGCTGGTACATTCTTTCGTACTTTCCTGCAATTCTTTCCCAGGTAAACTTTTCTTCTACGGTCTTCCTTGCTCTATTACCCATTTTAATCCGAAGTTCATCATTGTTCAATAGAAAATTTACTTTCTCGGCAATTTCGTTAGGATTTCTTGGCCTGACAAATAATCCATTATGTCCATCCTTAACCATAAGGGGTATTCCTCCTTTTCGGGTTACTACTACCGGAGTACTTGCAGCCATTGCTTCAAGAACCACTAACCCTAAAGGCTCATCCCAGACTGAAGGCACCACGCAAACATCTGCTCTATAATATAAATGAATAAGCTCTTGGCCGTTTATATATCCGAAAAATTTAACATTAGTTAAATTCATGTCTTTTACCATTTTTTCCAGGTTCTTTCTTTCAGGACCATCTCCTGTAATTCCTATAACAGCATCTATATTCTTAGCAGCTTGTATTAAATACTTTACTCCTTTGTATTTAGTAAGCTTGCCTGAAAAAAGCACCAATTTCTTGTCTTTTAGATTATGTTTCTTATCAATTCCTGAAATATCCATTGTTTTTGGAAAACGCGCAAGGTCTACTCCACCGGGAATCATCCTCATTTTGCGGTTAAATTGATCTGCAAAAATCTTCTGAATCCAGGTCTTAGTCCAGAAACTGTTTGGCGCGATTCTTACGGACTTACTCAGTGCTTCCTGAGTAAGATATGGATATCTTTTATCATTCTCAAGTGTTGGAAGCTCTGATCCATGTGCAGTGACGATAAAATTTAATCCATAAGCTATTTTTATATATCGGGCAATCCATGTAAGTGGCATCAAGTGGTGAACGTGGATTATATCTGGTTTAAATTCATTAACGGCTTTTACTGTCTCCTGAAAATATGACAAATGATTAGCAGATAACTCTCTTCCTCCGACTTTTGTATAGAGTGCACAATCAGGCCACTGGGGATGTCCTGTAAAAGCGATTTTAACTGGAAGCTTAACCTGATAATTTTTGATACCTTTTATACCATTTTTGTCCGGTACCACCATCGCTACTTCATGCTTTCTAGCAACCTCTTCGGCAAGCTCTCTGGCGTATGTCCCAGATCCTGATCCGTACAAGGGAAACATTTGTAAGTAAAGAATTTTCATAAGACAGGGATTATAACATATTTTATACTATTTTAACTTCTCCCGTAGAACTTGAAGAACAAATTTTATTAAAGCAAATTGTCTTTTAATTCGCCAGGGCTGGATTATCAATCTAAATAACCATTCAAGTCCAAGTCGTCGGACAAACATTGGAGCTCGCATCACTTTTCCGGAAATAAAATCAAAAGCCCCCCCTACTCCGATAAAAACCTTAGAGTCAATTTCCTTAATATGATTATATATCCATTTTTCTTGTTTTGGCGACCCAAAAGCGACAAAGAGAATATCACAAGATTTATGATTTATGATTGATGATTTATGATTTAGGCGCGGGGAGCTGGCGAAATTTTCGAAGCGAGAATTTGCGGCCTTAGAGCCGGGCTCAATCTGAACTTTTTCCGCGCGCGCAGTCTCGGAAATTTTGTCGGCGACCTCAGCGCCATCCCATTCCTCGATAGCAAAAGCTACTTTGAGCTTGGGATATTTTTTCTTTAAGCAGTCTGCTGCTTCTTGTGCTACGTTTTCTTTCCCGCCCAAAAAGCCTACCGTTATAGGCTTTTCCTGCCTGCCGGCAGGCAGGCCTGCTACCTCTTTTGCTAAGCCTTCTACCAAATCTACCCCATGCACCCTTTCCTTAAAGCTTTTGCCAAACATTTTACCTGCCCATAACACTCCGACCCCATCAGCCAAAGCTAAATCAGCTGAAATCAATACCTTTTCATATTCCGCATCATTTCTCGCGAGCATGATAATTTCGGGATTTATTGTCACAACAAATGTCTTATTATCGCCTTTTTTGTCTTGCCTGCCGGCAGGCAGGGATTTTTCTACTATATACTCTAGGCCTTCTTGAAAACTTAGCTCTTCAATTTTTAAAACAATGTCTTTTATTTTCATAATTAATTTAATCTACTATGAGACTGAAAAGTTGAAATCCAAACCCAACTCATAGCGTCTTATGGGTATCGTACTTACTCAAGTTTTGGCTTTGAATTTCAAAGGCTGAGGCTAACCTAATGCTAAGTGATAATATAAGCAAATTTAAAAAACTATATCTAGTTTTAGTCGTGAAAAAATTGTCCTTTTTTATTGATTTTGTAAGTAGTTCCATATAAAGACTAACTACTTTAGGTTTATTTTCTTGAAATACTGCGCTTGTAAAGTTCTATATTTTCCAGGGCTACGCCCGTTCCCCGTACTACACATAAAAGCGCGTCTTCAGCTACATGACAAGGAACTCCTGTTTGCTTGGTCATAAGCTTATCAAAGTTATTTAAAAGCGATGTTCCACCAGTCATAACTATTCCCTTGTCAATTATATCACTTGCAAGCTCCGGAGGTGTTTTTTCCAAAACCCCCTTAACACCATGAATAATTTCATTTAATACTGGCATTATAGCCTCATTTACCTGCTCCTGTGTGAGCTCTATAGTTTTTGGAAGCCCGGTTATGCTATCTCTTCCCCTAATCTCCATTTTTTTCTCAGTAGCTTCTTTTCTATCCTCAACCAGAGCTGTTCCTATCTCGATTTTTATCTCTTCTGCAGTTCTTTCTCCAATTAAAAGGTTAAATTTCTTTTTTGTATAGTTTGAAATAGCCTCATCTATTTTATTTCCGCCCATTCTCACCGAATCGTGAACCACTACTCCTCCCAAAGAAATTACTGCAATTTCAGTTGAGCCTCCGCCCATATCTACAACCATGTGCCCCGCAGGCTGAGCGATAGGAATTTTTGCTCCAATTGCAGCTGCTAATGGCTCATCAATTAAATAAGCGACTTTTGCTCCTGCTGACATTGTGGCATCAAGCACAGCTCTACGCTCAACCTGAGTTACTCCCGAAGGAATGCAAACCATAACTTCTGGTTTAAAAAAACGCGATGCGCCTGTTGCTTTATCTATGAAATACGAGAGCATAGCCTCAGTTATGGTGTAATCAGCTATTACCCCATCTCTAAGTGGCCTCATCGCAACTATATTTCCCGGAGTACGCCCAAGCATCTCCTTAGCTTCTTTTCCTACAGCTACTACTTTGTTTTCTTCGGCCGTGACAGCGACTACCGTAGGCTCATTTATAACTATCCCCTCCCCGCCTAGATAAACCAGGGTATTTGCCGTCCCAAGATCGATAGCAATTCTTTTTGATAACATAATCTAACTAGATCATCGTCAATATTGTTTCATTGTTCGATTGATAAACAATGTAGCAATGGAGCAATTTTAACAATCAAAACTATATCATAATATACTATTTGTAGATCAAATTTAGCTTTGAGCTAAAATCCATTATAACACCCATGAATTAACTTGCAACATATATTAAGTAAATCGTATAATCTCATTTAAGAGGATAATTCTTTGAAAAAATCTAATCTCCCAAAGGCAAATAAACAGCTGGTGTTTTCGATTATCGTATTCATGGGTCTTGTTTTAGCTACAGTTTTGGTAGTTTTATATGGTAAGGGTTATAGATTTGGCCTCGGTTCTGGTAAAATTGAATTCAATGGCACGGGACTTCTCGTTGCAAAGAGTATTCCAGATGGAGCTCAGGTTTTTGTAGACGGAAAATTAAAAACAGCCACAGATAACACTATAAATATTGCCCCAGGAGAATATGAAGTAAAGATTACTAAAGAAGGCTATTTTGAATGGATTAAGAAAGTAAAAATCCAGGCAGAAGTTGTAACTAAGGCTGAAGCGTTATTAATTCCTACAGCTCCCAAACTTGAAAGCATTACAGATATCGGTGCAAAAAGTCCGGTAATTGACCCAACTCTCACTAAAATTGCATTTATAGTTTCATCGCAATCAGCCACAAGAAATGGAATCTATGTTTTTGATATGAAATCCAATCAACTCTTAACTCTTCAAAGCTCTTCTACTCAAATAGTAGATGACTCTGTAGATACTTTTTCTGAGGCGCAAATTTCATGGTCACCAGATGGAAAAGATCTAATGGCTACTATTTCCGCTGGAAGAATCACTCCTACCACCTACCTTTTAGATACAGACAGAGCGAATAATCCTCCGAATGATATTACCGAAACAATTTCAAACATAACTACCACCTGGGCGAAAATTAAAGCCGGTAAAGAAAAAGCTGTTTTTGATTCTCTTCCTCGCGGTGTGAAAGCTATTGTTAGAAGTCATTTTAATGTAATTTCATATTCACCAGATCAAAACAAAATTCTTTATAAAGCTTCAAGATCAGGAAATCTCCCAATCATCATAAATCCAAGGCTAATCGGCGTAAATACTACAGCTGAGAATAGAATTTTGGAAGCTGGCGCTTACTATGCTTATGATATAAAAGAAGATCGTAATTACAAAATTAATTCTGATAACTTTAAGGGTGCATTTAGCTGGTTTACAGACTCAAAACATCTAATTTATGTTAAAAATAATGAGCTTCATATGATCGAATATGACGGATTAAATGATACCGTGGTTTTTGCAGGACCATTTATTCAAAACTACGTATTCCCATGGCCGGATGCTACAAGAATCGTAATACTAACAAATCTCGGGAATACAAATATTACACCTAATCTCTACACCATCAGCCTCAAGTAACCAAGATTTAAGATTTACGATTAATGATTGATGAATCTAGTCTAGTACATTTTTAAATCATAAATCTTTAATCATTAATCAATTTCGGAAAATTACGTCTGTCTTTCGTGGACGGGCGAAAACTAGTAATCTTTTAAAAGCTGTCCCTGGAGGCCAACAAGTTTGAAGAATTAACTGCTCTCCGCCCTCTTGGGCTTGAGTGATAAATGAAACGTCAGTTGGATCAACTATTTTAGTACCAGTTACGAAGTAGTTATGTCTTTCCCCTTTATAGAAAACTACAATCTCGTCTCCCTCCTTCAAATCTTTTAAAAGATAGAAGATTGCGTTATATCGCCCTGCATCCCAGAAATTATCAGCTGAATGTGCAAATAAGTAAACATTGCCTTGAAGACCTGGGAAAACAGATCCTTGCGAGTGCGCTACTCCCTGTTGTAAAGCTGGACCAAACTTACCTTCATCTGATGGATCTACGTTTGCAATTATTTTAGATGAAGCTCCAATTTTAGGTATCAAAATACTAAACTCTGTATCAATAGGGCTCAATTCCTGCTCTTTCTTACCAACTAATAGATCGGTAAAGGACGCTGTTTGCCTAGGCGCACTTGCTACTGTCTCAGATACTTCAAACGAAACTCCCCTGGCCTGAATTATGCGGTATTGCGCTTCATAGTATCCAGCTGGACCAAATGTAGCGATCACACCAAAAATAGCAAAAAGGAATAAAAAATTCCCTATACTTCTAAGAATTAAAAACCTGATGTCATGTTTATTCATTTTTGGGCGCGACTTGCGTCGCGTCAAACGCGACAGCCAAGTTTGACTTGGCGTCCCCGAGAGGAGTTGAACCTCCAATCCCTGCCTGCCGGCAGGCAAGTTTCCCTTAGCGACCCCGGGCAGAATCGAACTGCCATCAAGCCCTTAGGACGGGCCTATTCTATCCGTTGAACTACGGGATCGAGCTTTCTATTTCCTTAATTACTTCTCTTCCATAGCCGCTTTTGAAAAATTTCTCTAATTCCCTAGCACTACTTCTATTAGATAGAATCTCAACATGCACAATTATGAAGGGCCTATTGTATCTTGTCCTGGCAAATAAACCAGAATTATGTTCATGTATCCGTTTGTCAAAGTTTGCCGTTAAACCTACATAATGCTTTCCGTTTACTTCACTTTTTAAAACATATACAAACATATGCCTGCTCCCTGCCTATCAAATATACATTGACCTGCCGGCAGGCAGGGCTACGGGAACATGAAATATATTTTATCACAGCTAGCTTAAGAATAGGAATTTATGCAACTTGAGGAAGAGGCTCTGCTTCTACTATTTCATGAATTCTATTTCCCAACCAAAATGACTGTAATAGTTCACCACTGCCCATATTCGATCCGTACCACGCTGGAATCTTGTCACCAGATAATCCTCCCAAAAAAGCATTATATTCAACATCATTTCCAGGAACTCCTGTAAAACTGATTGGTAAACCAAAATCCCTAGTGATTCCGACCGCAAAACCCAATCGATAACCTTCAGGATTAGGTGTAGTTCTGGTAAAATCTCTAAGACCCTCCTGAATAATCTCCTTTCCAATATAAGGAACTCTCTCAAATCCATCTATGAATGCATCCATCTGATCTGCTTTTTCTAATAAATTTAGATTAAGTTCATCTAAATCGCCTGCGATTACACCGTGTTTTTCCATGTATTCTCGGATACCTGTTGTGTAACCCACTGCATAATCTTTACCCTCTTGAGATCTATCAGTACCCATCGACGAAAAGTTTGAATCTGGATTAGGTTCCATACCATGCTTAAAACCTAGAAAATCTAGTTTTGGATTATCCCAAGTATCATGAGCTATCAGCCTCTGAAGAACGGCAATAGGGGGCATTTCTGCAATTCTTCCATGCACCTCTCCCATTTGTGCAGGAGTTAACTTATCAAACTTAACTGTTGGCTCAGGAACCAATAGTCTTCTTTCAGGCAATTGAATTCTTTGGGGAGCAGATTCTAATGGAATCATGGCCGCATATTATCAGGAATCAAACCCTAAATCAACATACTAGATCTGAATTGATATATTCAGTATATCTTGACAGGATAATTAATAATCGATACGATGGTCCCTATGGAACCTGTCCAACCTTCATCTCCTGACACATCATCTGGTACTCAACCAGCTACTCCTGATGCTACACCGACAACTCCTAGAAGCGGTCCCTTAGCTAGAGTTAGAGGGTTTTTTGCTAATGGTTCACCCGACACATCTTCACAAGTCATGGTTGATAACCCCCCAGGAGAACCAGCACCCGCAACCCCTGGGCTTCAGCCAAGACCTGACACTACTCCCACTGCAGTTGTACCTAATCCATGGGCAAACCCAGACGCAGCACCTTCCGTAGTTCCCATCGCCCCAGTTGCTCCAGATGCAGCTCTAGTTTCAGAACCTACAGCTGGTTTTGCAATTGCAGGACAGGCTCCAGGCGTGATTCGTGAACCCCAAGGACCTACTCTTGCACACGATATGCTTTCAAATCCAGCGGCATCTTTCGATATGACAGCATCAACCGCTTCCGAGTCAGCTGCTGTTGAACCAACTTCCACCCCAGCTCTAGAACCTACCGTTCCAGTAGTTGATCCCACTGCAACTCAAACTGAACCTGCTGTAGCTTCTGCTCCAGAACCCGTAGTAACGCCTGCACCAGAACCAACTCCTGCAATTGCTCCAGTTTGGACACCTGATACTTCAGATCAACCTAGCACAGCAATTGAACCAGATATGAGATCTTCATCCTCCCCATCTGTAGAACCAGTACCGTCGGCTGCATTACCAGAAGATGCAACCACTACGGTGTCTCCTGAAACTCACACTGACCAAGTAGAAACTTCAGAAGAACCACCATTAATTAGAAAAGTAGTGGAAGGTGATCTCATTAGATATGAATTCACTCCTGAGGGAAAAGGAAAATTGACAGCTGAAATTACAAAAGCTATTGAAAGTGGAGCACTTGACAATCTCGCAAATGTTTTTGCAAATGAACAAGCAGTTGAATTAGGAGCTCAAGCAACCGAAATTACTGCGCCGTCCGCTGATTCAATGGCCGGAATTGAAAGCGATGCGCTTAGAACAGTAAACCAGGGAACTCCAGGAAATCCCACACTCCCAAGCAGCTCATTTAGTTAATAACCTATTGCAATTTCTTCATTTCAAACTTAAAATAGAATTCAACCCGTTAGATAGAAATGTATTATATTTACATTTTAATGAGTATGAAAGATAAAAAGCTGTACACTGGATATACGAACGATTTGAAAGTTAGGTTAAGATTACACAATCAAGGTAAGATTGACTCGACAATGAAACGTTTGCCCCTTGAATTAATTTATTACGAAGCATGTTTAAATCAACAAGATGCTACTCACAGAGAAAAATATCTAAAAACTTCCTGGGGCAAACGCTACTTAAAAAACAGATTGAAAAACTATTTTGGAGGAGGTGTTCAAACCCATTAGATAATTAAATATCTAACGGGCTAAATGCAGAAAAAGAATCATAACCCTTCTGAAGCCTCGTCCAATTGGCAGAATGAAATAAAAAAACAGGAAAGATCCGACATGCTAAAAAAAGTACTGATGTGGGGAGCAATAATTGGGGTTTCAATTCTTGGACTCGCAGGTCTAGTTTTAATAGCAGACAAAAGCACTTCATCAACCGAAGCTCCAGTAGAGAATGTAAATCTTCCAAAAATGACTGAAGATGATATAGTCGTGGGAGATAGGAATGCCAAGGTAACGATTACTGAATATGCAGACCTTCAATGCCCTGCTTGTGCTGCCGTTAATCCCTTAACCAATCGCGTTCTTGAAGAATATAACGGAAAAATAAAATTAGTTTATAGATTCTTCCCGTTGCGGGGAATTCATAAAAACGCATTGATTTCAGGTCAAGCGGCATATGCAGCGCATAAATTAGGTAAATTCCCGGAAATGAAAGATCTTCTGTACGCAAATCAAGCTGATTGGGAAAACCTGGGAGATCCTAAGGAAATATTTGAAGGTTATGCTAGCTCAATTGGACTAAATGTAGAAGAATTTAGGAAAGTTATGAATAGTGATGAAGCTAAAAAAGCAGTTGAGAATGGTGAAAAAGAAGCAATTGGTCTAGGTCTTAATTCTACTCCAAGCTTTTTCATAGGAAATAAGCAGTTTAGCGTCTCAAACTATGATGAGTTTAAAAAACTTATCGATGAAGAATTAAAAAAGTCAGGAACCTCACCAACAGTAAAACCCCTACAGTAGCTTATTGCAAATGGCTAATTGCTTATGGTTCTAAGAAACTATACCCTATATGCTATTACCTATACGCCAACTAGCTTTCGTCTGGAAGATAAACGTGGCCGTGTTCTGTTTTTACCCAATCGAATATCTCATCGGGCTTAAACATTAATCCTTTTTCTTTATCAGCTGCTTCTTTACTTTCTGAAGCATGAATTAAGTTATACTGCTGACTCATTCCGAAATCTCCTCTAATAGCTTCCGACCCCTGGGGTTGGAAGCTGACTTAAACAATAACAAATTTGCTCCCCAGGGTTACGATAGCTTCAAAATCCTGATAGGCGAAGGGGTAGCTAAATAACCGTATTGACAACCAAACCAACGAAGCTATAATCATATAATGAATATTGTTGACAGGCTCGTAAGAAGAACTCCTGACTCTGAACTACCCCCAGTGGAACCATTAAGTTTTGATGATATGCTCGCGACGGCACATTTGAGAGGTGTTAAAGGTTTTATAGCTGTTGAGCCTCCTAATTATTACGGTCCTGAGCGCGAAGAAGAAATAGAATCTACTTTAAAGTATCATTTTGTTACAAAAAGTGGCAGAAGAGTAGAATTCTCTGAATCGTACGGAGTTCATCCAGACAACAGACAAACACAACTCAAAGGATTTCTTACAGCAATGAACAGATCCCGAGAAATATCGGATAAAACAGGTCTTTCTTCAGATGTAACTTTTGGTTATTCGGCCATAGGTGAGGATCCGTTAAGTCCTCATAGAGTTAGGCCAATGGAGCAATTTGCAGTTTTACAAAATGCAACAGATCTAGGCATAACTGAAGGTTTCGTATTGCCTGTGGATAAAGCGGTTTAGCTTTCGTCTGGGAGATAAACGTGGCCGTGTTCTGTTTTTACCCAATCGAATATCTCATCGGGCTTAAACATTAATCCTTTTTCTTTATCAGCTGCTTCTTTACTTTCTGAAGCATGAATTAAGTTATACTGCTGACTCATACCAAAATCTCCTCTAATTGTTCCCGGCTCTGCATCCCTGGATTTTGTGACACCGGTCATCTTCCGGATTGTATTAATCGCCTCATGTCCTTCCCAAAGCATTGCTACAACTGGATATGATTTCATATAATCTCTAAGGCCTGGGAAAAACGGCTTATCTTTATGATGAACGTACCACTCTTCAAGAAGAGAGTCTTGTAGTGAAATCATCTTAATTCCTACTAATTTAAGTCCTTTTCGTTCAAATCTATGAATTACTTCACCGATTAAACCTCTTTGGACTCCATCTGGCTTTACGATTACGACTGACTGTTCCATAAATTTAGTTATTAGATACTAGTATCTCAATATTTATACTTTTTTTCAAGTTCGATGTGCTTTCCTATTATCTAGTATCTATTTACTAATATCTAGAAGGACAGGAGCTTTTCAAATTTAACTTTACTCGTAAAATCTCCAATTAAAGCGAGATTAAGAGTCTTATCTATTAAGTATTTCTTAGCTACTTTCATGACCTGGGCTTCTGTTACCTTATCAATTTTCTTAAGAATCTCATCAGGATTTAAGATCTTTTCTTCTAATATATCCTGTGTTGAGTAAAAAATCGAAGCTGATCTACTATCTTCTAGTTCCAAAACTACGTGGCCTTTAATATTTTCCTTGGCTTTCTTAAGCTCATCTTTAATAATTGGCTTCTTTCCATCCCTAAGATCTTTAAGCTCAGAAATAATTACCTCAACCGCCTCATGCGCTCTCTTCGGATCTACTCCAGAACTAACCGTTAGAGATCCAGCATCAGTATACTGCTCTGAATTTGCTCTAATATAATAAGCTAGCCCTCTTTTTTCTCTAACTTCTGAAAAAAGTCTTGAGGACATTCCTCCGCCAAGAATATTTGCAAGAACCCAAAGCGGATATTTCTCGGGTGAATCAACGGGAACTGTTCTAAAACCTAAGGCTAAGTGAGCCTGCTCGGTTTTCTTATTCTTAATAAGCATCTGAGGCTTTTTCTGCGCCTCCTTAATCTTAAGAAAACCACCTGTTTTAAAAGGTTTCATACTAGAAAAGTACTTATTAACCATTTCCTCTCCTTTTTCAGAATCAATTCCTCCAGCCAAAACTACAGTCATATTTGAGGGGCTGTAATATTTTTGAAGATACTCTAGAAAATCTTCGCGAGTTATACTTCTAATTAAGTCCTTCTCTCCTGCGATATCCCATCCAAGCGGGGTATCTCCATAAAGAAGCCTTTCATAAATATCTCCGATTTTTCTCATAGGGGTATCTTCATACATATTAATTTCTTCGATGATTACACCTTTCTCTTTTTCAATCTCTTCTGGATCAAGGAGTGAATTTTGAATCATGTCAGATAATAAGTCTAGACATATTTCGATATTGTTCTTAGCTGCTTTGATATAGTAACCTGTGTATTCCTTGTTGGTAAAAGCATTAAACTCCCCACCGATTCCATCAATCAGTCCAGCGATATCCATAAATGTCGGACGAGTTCTAGTTCCTTTAAAAGCCATGTGTTCCAGGAAATGAGAAATACCATTATTCTTTTTACTTTCATACCTTGAGCCAGCGCCCACCATTATGAGCGCTGTTGCTGATTCAAGAGAAGGCATTGGAACTGTTATGACCCGGAGTCCGTTGGGAAGAGTTTTTTTATTATATTTCATTCAGGCTATTCTAGCAGTTTATTGCTTTTTTGTCATGCTGAACTTGTTTCAGCATCTCTAATTCTAGATCCCGAAATAAATTCGGGATGACACGAGATCGTTAGATTTTCTTCGGGGGCTTTCCTCCAAATCTTGCCCTTTGCCTTACCTACTATTCGTAGAGCGGCTCATGGAGCGATTTTCGGAGGACTCGTCCTTTAAATTTTTGCAGGACTCGCAATTCCTAAAAGATAAAGTCCGTTTTTTAAGGTTTTTCCAACTATGTTAATCACTGCCATTTTTTCGTCTTCATTAGGACTTCCTACCACTTTTTCTTTTTCATAAAAATGATTAAAATTCTGGGCCAAAATGTAAAGATAATTCGTTAAAATATTTGGTGAAAAATTCCTCGACGACTCATTTATCACTATTTCAAATTGGCAGACAATTCTAAGTAGTGCTACCAATTCCGGCTGTATTTTTTCACGAAGATTAGCCTCGAAATCGGTGTTCTTAGCTTTTTCTAACAAGCTCTGTGTTCTGGCATATGCATAAAGCATATATGGCCCGGAATTACCCTCAATTTGAATAGATTCATCTATAGAAAATGAAATATTTGATTCTCGTGAAAACCGGAGCATTGCCCATTTCACAGATGCTACAGTTAGAGCCTCTAAAACGTCCCCGGGAACCTCCCTAAACCCCTCTTTTAATCTTTTCTGGACTTCTTCAATTAACCAAAACGCTGACACAATATTTCCGGTACGCGATGACATTTTTCCCTCTTTAAGATTTATAAAACCATATGAAAGATGTGAAGTTTTGGCAGCAATTTTCTCGTCAGTCAATGCCAACGCTTTTAGTAAAACTTTAAAATATTCTATCTGCTCATTTGCTGTCATTATGACGGATTTGGCATTTGGAAAATCCTGATTCTTCATAACAGCAAGCGCTAAATCTTTTCCTTCATATGTCACATTTTTTTCTTTGGTTACAAAAACTCTTGTGTGAAGTCCGTAATCTTCCCCCTTAAAAATAATAGCTCCGGCGTCTTCCTGGAAAACCCTACCTACATTTTCTTCAACGATCTTTTTCCCAACAGGCGCTGTTTCACTTTCAAAATAATATTTCTTATATTTAATCCCTAAAATTTTATAAAGCTCTTCAAAATAATCTAAAGACCATTCTCTACCTTTCTGCCACAAACTATAAATCAATGGATCATTTTGCTTGTCCGCCTTAGCTTCAGCGATGGCGGAATATATTTGTTTATTTATAGATATTATGCTCTGCTTTGCAGAATCATCGTCTTCGAATGCTTTTGCGCCACTTGAATAACACCTACCTAAAAACTTTGCTCGCTCCTCGAGCGGTTTATTTTCGATATCAACCATTGACCATTGACTATTTACCATTTGCAAAATTCCCCAAATCGCTTTAGCTACATGCATGCCTACGTCGCCTTCATAATTCGCGCGAATAATCTGATAGCCTTGTGATTCAAGTATTCTTGCCAAAGATTCCCCCAAGACCAGGTTCCTAACGTGGCCTAAATGAGGCTCTTTAAAGGGATTTAGATCACCAAATTCTAAGATTAATTCTTCACCTTTATTTTCTTTATTGTCAGTAAACATGCTCAAACTTTGAGCCACTATTTCCCTATCAGACAAATAAAAATTAATAAATCCAGGCGGCTTCGCCTCAATGAGGCGAAAAGTATCAGGTATTGAGTATCTAGTATTAAGTATTCGGACCAAGTCCTCGGCAAGCTCCATTGCGTTTTTATACTTTATACTTGATACCCTATTCTTAATACTGTCAAAGGCAATCATGGCTATATTTGTAGAAAAGTCGCCTTTAGTTAAATCACCAGGCACATCAACCTTTATTTCAACGTTTTTATTGCTTAATTCAGCTATAATTTTTTGAATTTCTTTAATTAACTCTCTTCGAACTTCCATAATTGAATTGTAGCATAGAAATTTCAAATCGTATTCTTGTTAAATTAATCGTTATTAAATGCTGAAATAAGAAATATCAAAGCTCAATTATTTAATTAGCTTCGTTCACTCTAATTCAAAACTATTGCTTTTTTGATTTTCTAGTACTACCATATAGTTAATAATGAAAATCTTAATGGTTGATGACGATGAGGCATTATTAACAATTTTCGCGACAACCCTAAAAAAGCATGGCTATGAAGTCGTAACTGCTCCTAATGGTCAACAAGGACTCGAAAAAGCAAAAAACGAAAAACCGGATTTTATCTTCCTAGATCAAGTTCTCCCCGATATTCAAGGAAATGAAGTTTTAAAAACTCTAAAAGAAGATTTAGCTACAAAAATGATTCCAGTGGCAATGCTTTCTAACTTTGGACAGAATGAACTGATCCAAAAGGCTATCAACACTGGAGCAGCTGATTATATACTTAAATATCTTATCGAACCAGATGATTTAGACACAAAAATAAGAGATTTAACTAAAGCAGCGCAAACCCAGCCAGACAGAGAACAACCACTTTAAGTTCTATGATTACTGCCACTGCCCTATTCTTAACCATAACAGCAGTCTCAGTTGGAATCTCACTTTTATTTCTATTAAAGTCTAAATCAGATACTTCTAAGCTTAAAAATATTACTGATCAAGAAAAAAATAAACTCCTAAGTATAATAAGTAGCCTAAGTGACGGAGTTATAGTTTTGGATGAAAAGCTGAATCCCTGGGCGATTAATGATTCTGCGCGATCGTTTCTAAAAATCACCAAAGAATCCCCAACTTTTGAGGACATCTCCCTTTCTTTCACAAATGAAATGAATATCCAGGAAAAAATTAGAGAAGTTATGCAGTTTGATCGAGTAACTACGCTTCATGAGGTTATTATTACCGGCAAAACCTTTCAGGTCTTCATAAACCCGATCGGCGGGAAAAACAATGCTCCAATTAGCGGGGTCTCAGTTCTACTTCAAGATATTACTGCAGAAAAGTCCCAAGAAAAAACCAAAGAAGAGTTCTCTCATTCTGTAGTACATGAACTGAGAGCGCCAGTTACGGCCATAAAAGACAGCGCATCCCTAATGCTGGCGGACGGACTAAGCGAAACCGACGAAAAGAAAATGTTAAATCTAATCCATGACCAGGCTAAAAAAATGCTTACCCAAATCTCTACGATTCTTGATGCGGCTAAAGTAGAAGGCGGCAAACTTATACTAACAAAAGCTCCAGGGAATATTGGAAAAGTAGTACAAGATGAGGTAGCACTATTCCTTCCTGAAGCCAAAAAGAAAAATATTACTTTAATAGCTGAAGTAGGGAACAATCTTCCCGCAGTCTCATTTGATAGCATCAGAATAGCTCAAGCTATTGCAAACATAGTCTCTAATAGTCTTAAGTATACAAATACAAATGGTGTCATAAAGATTACAGTAGACACTGATGAGGAATTCGAAAGAACAAAAACTCAAGGATTCTTAGTTGTAACAGTCACAGACAATGGAATAGGTATTCCCCCGGAGAAGCAAAGCATGCTATTTACCAAATTCGGGCAATTTAATTCAAGCGCTAGCAAGGAATCTCAAAAAGCCAGTAGTGGACTGGGTCTTTATATAACAAAAGGAATAATAGACGCTCATGGAGGAACGATTGGAATAGAATCAACTGTAGGGAAAGGAACAATCACCATATTTAAACTTCCAATAAATTCTTAAAGATCTCAATTTTTATTTTTTAATAAATATATCTTTCCATCACTTATTATCTCTATATCGCCCATTTGATCTGTTCGAAGTATTTCAACCCTATGCGCTTTAAGCAAATTCAAGCTCTCTCTCGCAGGGTGACCATAACTATTATCTTTGCCTGAAGAAATTACAGAAAGCTCAGGATTTGTTATCGAAAGAAAGCTATCGCTCATTCCGGTTTTAGACCCATGATGAGGAACTTTCAGAATATTTATCGAACGTGCCAATTCCGCAATCTGATCCATTACTCTAAAACCTGCATCCCCTGTTAAAAGGGTTGAAAATTCACCATAAGAAATAAGCTGAATTACTGAAACTTCATTCAAGCGCAGGTTTGCCCTCTTTTGATCTATTTTGGAAATTACCTCCAGGCTCGGCCATAAAGTTGACATCGAAAAACCATGTTTGTCAGAAATTCTATCTCCTGAGTGTAAATACTTAGCACTCAGCTTTTTCTTTGCTAAATTAGCCTCAAGGCGTTTATATACATCTGTTTTTCCCGGGACAGCTTCTGTATAAAAATTATCAATCTTATATCGCTCAACTACCGAAATGAGACCAGCAGAATGATCTGCGTCA
>CAYILI010000014.1:0-19306 GCA_964364105.1 uncultured Gammaproteobacteria bacterium
GCACTTTATGAATTAAAGGTAGAAAACGGAAATGCATTAATTACCAAGCATTTCCTTAATGAATTTGGGAGAATTAGAGATGTCATTCTGGGTCCTGACAAACTTTTATATATTTCTACTAGTAATCGTGACGGAAGAGGAAGTCCTAGTACTGGGGATGATAGAATTTTAAAAATTGACCCAGAACAGCTTTAAAACTCAGAGTCTTTTTGAAGCGCAGCGAGCTCCTGGTCTAAAGATCCATCAGCCTGAGCCAATCCCACGATTAGATTGTCCAGATCTCCTACCTGCTCTACTTGTGCTACTTCAACTGGGGTAGGCTCTGATGTACCTACAGGCGCCTGAGTTGGCACAACCGCAACCTGATTATTAGATTTTGGCGCAAACATCATATAAAACGCTGCTACCCCTACCAAAGAAACTACGAATAAACCAAGTAAAACTCCGTACAGTAAAAATCTTTTCTGTGTCTTGGGAACTGGATTACCTACTTGCTCAGGCGCTGGGGATACCGGCAAAACCGGAGAAACAGGAGCTTGATTAACGGGATTTACGGGCTGTGAATTATTAACTGGATTCATTTATGGCGCTACCTCCGTAGTTATTGTTGGACTAACTTTTATAGGTGTTACAGTTTTTGCTAAATCGCGAACTTGCTTTACAAATGCATGGATTGACTTTTTATAAGCCTTATTTGCCTCAATTAAAGCTTTCATATCTTCCTGAAATGCATCTACCTGACCCCTGGGATCAGTTGCACTACAATCAAATTCCTCTCCAGTTGTCTTTACGGCTTCCATGGCTACAATTATATTTTCTTTATTTGCGGCTATTTCAGCTTTTAAATCTGCGTAATTAGAAAGGATATAGCCATCTGGAGTTAATTTATTATTATAAAACTCATCTACTCTTTGATAAATCTTTTCGTGCCCCTTGTAGATTACTTCCGCTCTTTTTTTCATAGCACTAATCCTATTCCCAATATTTTTCTCCCTTGCTTCACAAATTTTTAATCGTGCATCAGACAATCTTTCTTCTTTTTTAAGAGCTGCTTCCGTTACTCTGGCCTGCATTTTATCTTTAAGCTGCTTGTTCTTTTCTCGTGCTTCTTTTATCCTTTCTTTAGCATTTTCAGGCTTCACTCTTTTAATGGTTGGTGTTACGCTTTCCGTGACTTCGGGCTCCTCCACCTGTGCAAACGAACTAGAAGTGTAAAATACTCCGATCAAAAGTAGAGCCAGGAATCCTAATGAAAACGTTTTAAACATCTTTCCCATCTAATTTAGACTACTTATTTTAGAATTTAATGTCAAGCCGCACTAATAAAATCTAATCAGAACACTAGTTCTGAAACCACAAACAGAATATAAATTAATATCATAAAAAATCCGTTCCGCATGGAGATAAAATTACTTGTTCTAGAGAAAAAATAAAATAAACCCAATGCAGTTGAAACAAAAACAAAAGTGATCATAAAGTTATTTACAGTTAAAACTTCCCCTTTATTAAGAATCGTGAATATTCCAAAAAGAAGTGTATTTGCAGCAGCCGAACCTAAATAATCACCCATAGCAACATCTTTCTTACCTTCAATTACAGATCGAATCGCGATCGACATTTCCGGAATATTTGTTCCAAGAGAAACAGCTATTAATCCAACATAAAATGCTGAAATATTTAAAATATCAGCAAAATAAATAGTCTTATCAACAATGATATTGCTGGATATAAAAACTAAACCAACACCCAGTAGGATTTTTAGTATATCTTTATATGAATATGATTTAATGTTAAAAAGTTTGGAATTACCGTTATCAAATATTCCATTTTTTCTTTCTATACTAAAAATTAAAATTAGGTATAACATTACAAGAAGAATACCTTCAATGCCCGAAACTTTTTTATCTAAAATTACAATAGAAGGAGCCAATATTACACCTAATGTGATTAATAATGTGTTGCTTTCTAGTTCATGCTTTAAGCTTACTCCTCTGCCAAATATCGCTAATACTGGAATTATAATTAAAAATAGGATCGGTATTCCTCCAATTAGATTTCCTGCAAAAATTTCAGGATTATTTTCAGCGACCGCTTGAAGACCAACTGAAAATTCCGGCACGGATGTAAGAAGTCCTAAGAAAATAAAGGAAAAAGCAAAAGATGATAGCCTCAATCTTTCTGAAAATCTGCTTGTAGATGAAACGATAAGTCCCGAACCAAACCAAATAAAAACGAATGCTACTATATATAAAACCAAACTCAGAAGCATGAATAAAGATTAGCATATATTCCCCATTTTTCAAAAACCCGATAGTGAATCTGTCAGAATTTTGTCAAGTGCAATATCATATGCTATATTAAATTTAACTTATGCCAAGAAGTAATGGAGACTCGGAATTAGAAGCAATAATAGAAGAAAAACATGGACTTACCGGTTCAGAAGGAAGATCCATTACTGATCCTGAAATCCCTCCCCAATCAATTGTAAACAGACTGAAGGGAAAATTTAATTTAGGGAAAACTAGTAAACCGCTAGGCGAATTGATTGGGGATGATGGAATAAATAGATTAGGCGAACATGAAACGGAAGCTGTAGTCGATGAAAGAAGAGGCCTAGCTCCTCACCAGGTAGGACCTCTTACTGACCAGGCTCCAAAACCAACTCAACCAGAAGCCCCTCGTCAGCCTGGTGAAGGCTCTGTTTAGCTTTTTCTGATTTTTATACCGTCTTTGGAGTCTTCAACCATAAATCCTTTTTCTTCAATTTCTGCTCTAACTTTATCAGCTCCTTCATAATTTCCCGATTTTCTAAACACTTCTCTTTTACCTGCTAGCTCCTGGATTTCAGGCGGAACTTCAATTTCCTCTTCTTTATAATTTGTTAAATTTAAACCTAAAACTTCATCCATTTTAAGCAAACTCTGTTTCTTAGCAGATCCTGGATAATCCGATTTAACCAATTCCCAAACTATTGAGAGAGCTTTAGGCATATTTAAGTCATCACCTACAGCATCCATGAATCTTTGTTCAAATTCTGCACAGCCCACTCTCTCGCCTTCCCAAGACGCAAATTCTCTTCTCAATTTATTCAAGGCATTTTGCGCTCCTTCTAAAGCTTCCCAGGTAAAATTCATTTCTTGCCTGTAATGTGTTTGAAGATAAAGATATCTTAAGGCGAGCGGATCAATGCCTTTACCAGTTATTTCCCTTAATTTATAAAAATTACCTAGCGATTTACTCATTTTCTCTCCATTTACGAGCAGGTGCGCTCCATGAACCCAATAGTTAACAAAAGGCTTTTCGCCTGTTTTGCTTTCTGATTGCGCTATTTCATTTTCATGATGAGGAAAGATCAAATCAATTCCTCCAGCATGAATATCGATTCTATTACCAAGAGTAGATTGACTCATAACAGAACATTCAATATGCCATCCTGGTCTTCCCCAGCCTAATCTTTTGCTGTAAAAGCTTCCTTTTTCTCCTTGCGGAACAGCTTTCCATAACGCAAAGTCCTGCACATCTTCTTTTGAGTAATTATCAGAAAGAACCCTTGTGCCCGTTTTAAGAGATGAAGCAGATATTCTAGATAACTTTCCATAATCTTTAAACTTTGAAATGTCAAAGTAAACAGATCCGTCTGGCTCACTATATGCATATCCCTTGTTAATTAAGTCCGACACATATTCCGATATCTGCTCAATATAATCGGAGACTTTAGGCTGTTCCCCCATTTTCCACGCAATATTTAGCTTGTTAACGTCTTCGAGAAAATATTGCGTAAATTCTTTGGCAACCTCAGCAACTTCTTGCCCTGCTTCTTCTGCTCTTTTTATTATTTTGTCATCTATGTCTGTAATGTTCTGTATAGATTTAACGTTATACTTTATGCTAAGCGCACGAAACAGAAGGTCAGAAAGAGTAAATGTACGAAGATTACCTATATGCATATAGTCGTATACCGTGGGACCGCAGGTATACATGTATACCTGTCCTTCGCTTATTGGTTTAAATTCTTTTACTGATCGACTAAGTGTATTATAAATTCTCATCACCCTATTTTACAGCAAATAAGGATAAACTGCTCTTAGGAATTTTGAGGACTCGTCAAATCGAAGGGTTGTGCATAAAAAGTTAATTTAGTATCCATTGTTTCTAAAGCGTTTTTCTTTGCGATTAAAACAAAGAGCGTAAAATTTTTGATGATTTGTGAGATCAGGGGAATTCCGCACAAACTTGTTGCGGATGGGGTGAAATTACCCGACGAACAAATCAGCAAAAATTTTACGCAAAAAGCTTTACTCCACTTTCCAGAAAGTGGAAGAATATTTTCTCGGAGAAAATAACTAAGAAAGAATAATTTAGAGATCCTGAAATAAATTCAGGATGACAATGACACTAGCCACTAACTCCCACCACATTTTCCCCTGTTCCCTGTTTTACAGTTAAGGGAAGGGGTGGTGGTTTTTCTTTATTTGTTTCAAGATCTGCAAGCTTCTTTTCCTGATCTTCCCGTTCTAATTTATCAACGACACTTTCTTCTGCTTGCTGTTGCGGTTTAGTAAGTTTTTGATAATACTCACCATGTAATTGACTTCTTAATGCCTGCATTTTTGCCATCTCCTCAGGAGTTTTCTGACTACCCATTACTTCAGGAATACCCATTGCCGCTTTTATAGTTTCTTTAGTGGTTGGTGCGTCAACTTTGGGTTTTTCTCCCGGAATTCCTAAGGCCGCCTTAATAGTTTCTTTTGGTGTTGGCGCTTTTTCATGAGGCTTTGCTGAACCCACCAAGCCCAATGCTGCTTTAACAGTCTGTTGATTTTGAGTGGATTTTTTGGCTACCGGCAAACTATTATTATGCGCTTGTTGACCTTGACCTTGTTGATTCGGATCTTGAGCTGGTTTTTTTACACCATATAAGTCCTGTAAAAATTTCTGTGCATCGTCATCAGACATTTGCTGTTGCGCTGGATTTGCGCTGTTTGTTTCGTTAACTCCATTGTCAGATGGGGTAGAATTTGAAGTTTGTCCTACTGCAGTTTTTGCAAAATTTGCAGCTCCAGTTTGCGCTGATTTAGCAGCCTGCTTTACGCTACTTTGTCCTTTTTCCAGGGCGTCTTCGAAACCTCCAAGTTGGCTCATAACTCACTTCTTCCCTCAAGCGCACGCTGGAGGGTTATTTCATCAGCATACTCTAAATCCGCGCCTATTGGCAAACCTCGCCCAATACGCGATATTGTCAATTGTTGATTGTCAATTGTCAATTGTCCTCGGATTTGTTTCGTGATGTACATCGCGGTCGCTTCCCCCTCCATAGTTGGATTTGTTGCCAGAATTATCTCCTTTATATTTTCTCCTTCACGTTTTACTCTTTGAAGTAACTTATCAATATAAATTTCATCAGGTCCGATATTATTTAAAGGATCAATTCTTCCGTGCAAAACATGATAAACGCCTTTATATTTCCCCCCGCGTTCTAGAGCTAAAACATCAAGAGGCTCTTCGACTACACAAATTAAACCCTGATCTCGTGATTTATCCTCACAAATTTCACATGGATCACTTTCTCCTACCGTAAAACAATTTGAACAAATAGTAGTTCCTGTTTTTAAAGAAGTTAAACTAGACGCAAACTTATCTAATTCATATTGAGGAACATGAAGTAAATAAAACGTCAAACGCTGAGCCGTTTTCGGCCCCACGCCGGGCAGCTTCTCAAAACTCTCAATGAGATTCTGGATTGATTTGGGTATTTTCATTTCTTTAAGGCTTCGGCTATTAAAGGAGAAACAGAAACTATATGGAGCTTCTCAAACTTTCTCTTAGCTCTAACTTCAATGGTATCTGCTATTGTTACTCTTTTAATAATCGATTTTTGAAGATTTGCGGGCGCTTCCCCTGCAAAAATTCCATGTGTTGCAAATACATAAACCTCCTCGGCTCCATTTTTTTTAAGTAGATTAGCTGCAGCTATGAGAGTATTTCCAGTTGAAATCATGTCATCCACTATAACAGCAATTTTTTTAACTTCCCCATTTATTTTATTTGATTCAATTTCACCTGTATCGAGATCTCTATTTTTCTCAATTGAAATGCATGGGACTTGCTCATTTAAAAGACCTGCTAATATTTTAATTCTTCTAATTCCTCCCATATCAGGACTTACTAAAACTACATTTTTTAAATCCATTTTTTCAATTTCTTTTGCAAAAACTGGAAGAGCGGAAAGGTGGTCCATTTTTATTTTTTTATTAATAAAAAACTCAGAGATGCGGGGTGCATGAAGATCAAAAGAAATTACCCTATCCACCTTCATCGCTTTTATTAAATTTACGATAACTTCAAGTGAAACTGCCTCTCCGCTTCTAAAAATATGGTCTTGTCTTTGATAACCTAAATATGGAATTACTAATGTCACTTCTGATCCACCGCTTCTTTTTAAAGCGTCCAAAATAAAAAACAGCTGCATGTAGTAGTGGTTCGGATGCACACCTGTCGATTGCACCACGGTAGTGTGCTTATCTAAAACTTTTTCCAAAACCCTAACTCTCACCTCTTTATCCGGAAATTTAAAAATCTCCAGAGAAGAAAGCTTAGTATCTAGTTTTTCGGCAATTCTTTTTGCAAGAGCGGGATTTGAAGTCCCGCTAAAAATTAACATTACTTTCCTAGTAGTCCTCCTAATCCTCCCTGCATTCCTGCAAGTTTCTTAGCTGCGATTTCCTGAGATTTTTTAACAGCTTCATTTATAGCTTCCTTGATATCGTTATCATTACGACCGTTGGTCTTAATTTCTTTAATTTTTTGGTCTCCTGTGATCGTTATATCAACTCCGTTTTTGTTAACTTCTACTTCCTCAGCGGATAGCAAACGTTGAATTTGCATCGCCTGATCTCTCATTTTTTTAAGTTCGCCTATTTGTCCAAATGGATTGTTCATAAATATTCACCGCCTTTTTTAGTAACCTCTTATCGCACTAATGTGCGAGATTTAGAGTTACTTAATCCACCAAAGATCGCTCTTTGAGCCGCAGATCAAATGATCTAAGACGAAAAGTAAGATCTGGTGGACTTACCCTTTTAAAATTACACTAAATTTAATTTTCTTTCCGGTTATTTTTTCTATTTTTTCCTCTACTAATTTTATTATTTTTTCTTCGCTTAGTCTTTCTTTATGAAATTTAAAACTTGTTGAAAGAACTAACTCTTTCTCAGTCGATCTTTCTAATTTACAGCCCCTTAACACCCCAGCAATTGAAAAATTCTCTTTCTTTATTTCTTCAATCAGGGATTCTAATATATTATCATTTTCCGGGGATTTGGAAAGGGGTTTTTTTATTGTTGGCTCAAATTTAACAGCTTCCTTAGCTTCTGTTTGAGATTCAATTGGAGCCTCTGTCAAACTAGCCCATTCTATAATAGTAAGCTCAAGCGGCAATTGAGGAAGGACTGCATATTTTATGCTCGTGTGCGTTTTTACCAACATTTCAATTAACTTTTTTGTTTCCGACAAGCTCAAACCAGATGATTTTTCTCCTCCGACTCGTGCAATTAAATTTTTGTGGAGCACATCAATTAACGATTCAACAATTATTTTAAAATCTGCAGCGTCTGCTGCCAAATCTGAGACAATTTTAATTCCTTTTTTAGAATCTTTCTTTTCAAAACTTTCTATTAAATCTAAAACCGATTTATCAATCGACTGAGTTTTGTATTTTTTTTCAATAAGTTCCAATGTAATATTTTTACTAGACGTACTTAACTCTTCAAGTATTTTTGCGCCGTCTCTAAATGACCCATCCGAAAGTCTGGCAATCTGCGCTAAAGCCTCTTTATCAATTTTTAACTCTTCCCCTTTTGCAATACGCCCAAAAGAACTTGTGAAATCAGAAAGAGTCGCTTTAGAGAATTTTATATTTGTACATCTAGAAAGAATTGTCTCTGGGACTTTCTGAACTTCTGTCGTACAAAGAATAAAAAATGCGTGATCTGGCGGCTCTTCTAAAGTCTTAAGTAGTGCATTAAATGCTTCAGTTGTAAGCATATGGACTTCATCGATTATGTAAATTTTCTTAAAGGAGCTTACCGGAGAAAGTCTAATTTTCTCTCGCAAATCCCGGATTTCATCAATTCCCCTATTTGAAGCTCCATCAATTTCTAAAACATCTAAATTCGATCCATTATTTATAGAGTTACACGAGGAGCATTTATTACATGGCTCAATTTCGTCAGGTTTTCTATTTGTGCAATTAATTGATTTCGCTAAAATTCGAGCAGTTGAGGTTTTACCTAATCCTTTCGGGCCGGTAAACAAAAATGCGTGAGGAATTTTATCAGGAAGATTTCCCCTTAAAAGGTTTGTTAATTTTTCAACAAGCTCACTACTATCAAGTTCTGATATTTTCTTGGGGCGATATTTTAAATAAAAAACCATACTTCTCCTCTGGAGAAGAATACTACAAATACTACAAATTTCAAATATCCAGTAACTAGATCATCATTTCGCAGTTTTGTGCATGAGAATTTTTATGAACGCATCAGGGGGATTCCTCGTCTTAAAGATCGAGGAGGGGGTGAAATCCCACGATAAGTGAATAAAAGTTCGAAAGCACAAAACAAGACTTGATGAAAGCTTTTGGTTCTTTTCTTAGAAAAGAACAGGGTAAAATTATTCATGGTGTAGTCCTAAAAGATGTGTCATTCCATGAACTACAAGTTCGTCAATCTTGTCATCTACCAACACTTCGTCTCGGGAGGCTTCTGTAATTACGACTGGATATGAAATAACTATATCTCCAAGTCTAATTATGTCAGCGGGTAATGCATGTTTTTCACCTTCAGTTAAAGAAAAAGATAAAATGTTCCGCGTCTTATCTTCCCCTTTATATTTGCGGGATAGCTCGCGCATTTTGCGGTCGCCCACAATTGCGACTGAAACTTCTACGGGAGAATTAATGCCCTGTTCTGTTAATAAATTTGCGAGTGCGGTTTTTATTCTTTTCCTATTAACCTTATATCTACTCTCAACAAAAATTAAAACTCTAAGATTACTCATTTTACCAAACTTTTTTTACCCTTCTAGCATCTTCAAGTTTTTGTTTTCTGGCAAGTGAAGGTTTTAAATAAAACTCTCTTCTTTTAGCCTCTTGAACTATACCCTCAGACATAACTTTTCTCGAAAACTTTCTAATTAATGAATCATCAGAATCTCCTGGTGATTTTTTTACTACTACCATAAATTAAATAAACACCTCCTTTTAGAAACCTCTTAACGAGCCGCGGAAGCGAGCGAGTTTTAGAGTTTCTTAAATCCGCCGCTAAAGTGCTCTTTGAAGCGTGTACGGATAGTACTGAGAAGCTTCAAAGTAAGCTTAGGCGGATATCTATTTGATTTGTGTGTTAAATTGTACTCCAAATTACTCGCAGAAACAAGCCTTGTCCCCCTAAATTTGCTCAAAAAATGGGCGGGGATTCAGGCCTTGCGGATTTTCTCTGCCGTTTTAGCTAAATCTTCTTTAAGACCATTCGAAACCAAACTCTGCAGCACTTTTCCACCATCATCTTTAAATCTTGGAATCAAATGGATGTGCAGATGAGGTACGCCTTTTTCCTCCTCATGGTTTATTCCAATCGTAATTGAATCCGTACCCAGCGCCTTTTTCATTTTTCGCGCAATTTCCTGTACTCCTCCCATTAATACTCCCAATTCTCCTTCGCTGTAATCAAAAATGCTATAACCGTGCTTCTTCGGAACCACCATAGTATGCCCATCAGTTGAACCAAATATATCTAAAAACGCCACATAATCTTTTTCTCCAAGAATAAAATACCCTGGGACTTCTTTATTGATAACTTTGCAAAAAATACAATCCATACTATTTCTGTCATCCTGAACGGTTCTTGTCATCCTGAACTTGTTTCAGGATCCCGAAATAAATTCGGGATGACAATAAAACTAATTCTTCAAAACATTTATTATTTCTTCAAGCTTTAATTTTGTTGGAATCATTTTTGGATTTTTTGGAGTTCCATTTAAAAGCATTCTTTTCCCAACATGTAAAAACCAAGTAGCATCTGGATCCATTTTTTTAAGCTGCTCATAAACTGGAGTTAGATCTACACTTTCAGCTGGAGTCGCTTTAATTCGTACGTAACCTTTTCTTGGGTCCTTTCTAACTACTATGGCATATCCCATTTTTTGACTTATTTTTATAACATCATCATTTATAGTTTCAAATCCTATTCCTCTTCCCCACCTAGACTCAAATTTTTTCCCATTCTCTTCTATTTCTCTTTCAGCCCAAATTTTATTTTCAAAATTATGCAAAATTGCATCCAGTGCCGACATAGCAAAATCTATACAAGCTTGATCCTGACCTGGTTTCTGAATTTTTAAACCATCAAGCATGTCAGAAAGCATAAATTCATAATGATCTGCATTTGGTTCTGGGTAAAAAACCTGCTTAAAATGATCATCAGCAACAACTACATTCATCATTCTAGAAAGCGCTTGTTCTCGCATCTGAACCTTATCGGACGAGCTTTCATTTTCAAACATTTGACCTTTCTCTCTCACATAATCCCAAACAAGAGTTGCACCACAAACTTTATCTGAAAATGTTTGGTGATGATCAAGAGGACCCAAGCCAGTATCTACATGAATAA
This sequence comes from uncultured Gammaproteobacteria bacterium, assembly GCA_964364105.1. Taxonomy (GTDB): domain Bacteria; phylum Patescibacteriota; class Microgenomatia; order Levybacterales; family UBA12049; genus 2-01-FULL-39-10-A. The sequence continues at coordinate 10,665 of CAYILI010000014.1, forward strand.
CTTCATTTTCTCCAATTTTTTCAATCGGATCCTCACCTTGATTCTTGATTCTTGCCCGCCCCGCTTCGCTTGTCGAGGCCGGGGATTCTTGATTCAATCGTTGCCCTGCGGGCACAAATCTCACCTCTGCTTCATTCCAGCCTTGTAAAAATCTTTTTATAAGCCAAACCGAAGTCACAGCATCTAAGTCGGGAGCCGCATGAGTCACAATTATTTTCATATTCGCAGTATAGCGTATTTAATAAATTAAATGAATATATTTGACATTAACATCAAGGAAATATATAAATATTATATGTTAGATGGGCCCAATCCAGATCAAACCACACCTTCTCAAGCAGAAGCGGCTCCAATCACGACTCCTCAACCAGCTTCTCCAGATTTGCATCCTCCTACAGCTGACGCTTCATCACTCGAATCATTAGCAGGTCATAATGCGGATACTTCAGCTGAAGAGCTTGCTACGACCAGCGCAGAAAGAGCAAAAGCTTTTCGAGAGCTTATCCCTCAGCTAGCAAATTATGGATACAATATTAATCCAAGTCCTAGATGGAAAGAGTTGGGAGATCCACGCCAAAATCTAGCTCCATTTTCAATTTTAAAAGAACCTGCTGGAAAACCTGATAGAGAGAGATTTATTGCGATAACTGAGGACGGTGCTAAGGTGGTTCATATGCCGAATGAGAATGTAGATTTTCTAAGCAGAGAAGATGTTGACATTGGCAATTCACACTATATAGGAGACCCAAGCGATGGCGTAGCAGATTTAAGAATTGTTGGCACTAAAGGAGATTCTAAGGATACTTCACTTTATCTCATAAGAGATGCGAGCGAAGAAGAAGCAATGCAAGCACTTGCAAGGAGCGTTCAAAGAGCCGATTCTACAAGAAATTTTACAAGACCCGCTCATCCTGATCAATCTGAAATTGTAAATTCAACTATGCCTCGCGGAGGAAATTTGATTAATCGAGTTTTTGGAATGCGAATTGCGCGGCCGACAGTTACCGTAGATAGAACTCCCGGAGATCAATTTTCAACAGAAATGTGGAACAGAGAGGATCAACTAAGAAAACTAAGAAGTAGGTATGCTAATGATCAGGAACCAAAAACCACTCGTTTAGGATTTGATGAAGCGATAAATAGAGAAATAGCTATAACCAAAACACCAAACACTGTTGCTCGTGATGCAGAAAGACAAAGAGTTGATACTGCCGCCAGAATGACTGAATTCCTTAAAGAACCAATGGCAACAATTTAACCAACATCACCTGCTCCAACTTCTCAAGCAGCCTAATTTATTCAAGTCTTGGAGCTTGCGGTTGAGAACTACTAAATGCAGCTACTCTTGCAGGATTTTCAACTTTCCAGGTATTAAACAAACCTTTTGCCTTATCAATAAATGCCGCAGCTTGTTCAGGCGTAGCCAAAACATCAGGAGACCTATCATAACCTCCGGTTTCAGAATTCGGATCTACTAGTGCTACTCTATGAAAGTGCAATTCTCCAGGTTTTCTGGAATCACTTTTAAGCTGTATCTTTTGCATTGCCCGGATTCTATCAGAGTATCTCGAAGAAAATTCTAAAACTAAAAATCTATTAACTCCTCTATGCTCTCTATATCGATGTGCAATTAAAGCAACGCCAATTACTCTCGTAGAGTCAGCGAGCCTTACAGTCGTGTCGAGCATTGGCCTTGGCATTTCTTCTCCATCTGGAATCAATAATCCCAATGAAGTCTCATTTCTTAGTCTTGTTAAAAGATCCTGAGGTGATAGATCTGGAAATCTTAAAAAAGTATTAGTTACACCTGGATTTGCTCTATAAACCAACATATCCTCAACTAGAGTTGTGAGGTGTTCCCTAGGGGATATTTGATCACGCTGATCTTTAGGTCCATCCGCTGGTGGAACAGGGGACATTCCAAAACCAGATGCTGCATCTATTGGTCTATTCATGCCTGCATTCTACTCTTTTTGCTTACAAGATTCAATTCATTTATAATCATTTCTCATGAAAGTTCTCGTAATTACAGGTGGAGACTCTTCTGAGAGAGAAGTTTCTTTAACTTCCGCTAAAAATGTACAAAAAGCGCTCAAAGAAAATGGGCACGATGTAAAACAATATGACCTCAGGAAGGGATATGAACCGATCATAAAGCTTGCAAAAAGTTTTGAAATCCTATTCCCTGTTCTTCACGGCGAAGAAGGAGAAGGAGGTAAGCTTCACGAATTCTTAAGCAAAATCGATAAACCAATTGTAGGCACCAGAAATCATAAAGGCCTTACTAAGGCATGGTACAAAATACCCTTCAAACAATACTGCGATAAAAATGGAATAAAGACCCCCTCATGGAAACCTATTAAAAATAAACAAGATATTCTGAGTTTTAGAATTCCTTCTGTACTCAAAGCCTCAAATGGTGGCTCTTCTCGTGAGGTTGCAATCATAAAAAATCAAGCTAACTTAAATGATAAGGAAGTAAAACATATATTAGATCTTAAAACTAAACTTTTCGTTGAAGAGTATTTAAAAGGAACTGAGACAACAGTGGGAATTTTAAACGACAAAGCTCTTCCGCTAATTGAAATTGTTCCACCCGCTGGAGAATTCTTTGATTATGAAAATAAATATACTGGAAAAACTCAAGAAATTCCCTTTGCTCCTTCGCTAGATCACAAAATTCAAAAGAATATTCAGGAAATTACCCTTCAAATTCATAGACATTTTAATTTGGGGACGTACTCAAGGACGGATTTTATGGTCTTTCAAAATACTCCCTATGTATTAGACGTAAATACAATTCCAGGTCTTACTTCAGAAAGCCTTTTACCAAAAGAGGCAAAAGCAGCAGGCATAAATTTTAATCAATTCGTCGAAACTCTTCTTACTAAAGCACGGTAAGTTATGCTTGACTCCGATTAAATCGGGGTTGACAAAAAACACTGATGCGTTAAACTAGAATATATGGATCCAAAGCTGTCCGCGACTGACCCAAAACTTCAAGAAGCATATGATAGAGTAATGAATGGTCCTGCTGTACCTCCCCCAGGAGCAGTTCCCCCTTCGCCTGCTCCAGCACCGTTTTCTCCGCAAATGGGTACATCGTCTACTCCTCTTCCGACTCAACCGGCTCCAGTTGTACCTACTGAAGTAGCTCCACAGGCTGCTGCTCCTGCCGCTCCTTCTCCTATCGGAGGGACAATTGCATTTAACGCGAATAATCCCGGAAAAAATCAGGGAGCGACTGTAAAAAGAGGCGGATCAAAAGTGATGTCGTTAGTTTTAGGTCTCGGAGTTATTGTTCTACTTGTAGCTTATACATTCGTGTGGATTTACGTATTTAAACTTCAGATTCCTTTTCTTCCCCAATTCTAGAAATAACCTCAGCTAGAGTTAATAATTCCGCGCCTTCTGTATTCTGTTTTGCTGAATCACTTTTTCTTTCTTTAAATTCAATTTTATCCCCTGCTTGCCCTGAGCCCGCCGAATGGGTTTTTTGAGAGATTACCAAACGGTAAGGAAAACCCAAGAGATCAGCATTTGCAAACTTTTCTCCGGCTGAAATATCCCTATCATCCATAATTACTTCAATGCCATTTTCTTCTAATTCTTTTTCAATTTTCGAAGCCTCTTCATTTTTACCAATACTAATTAAATAAACTTGAAATGGCGAGACTGTTTTTGGCCAGATAATTCCGCGGTCGTCATGAAATACCTCGACTAACGTTCCCATAACGCGGGTTGGTCCAATTCCATATGAAGCAAACCAGATATTTTGCATTGCTCCCTGGGCATCTGTATATAAAACTTTCATGTTTTGCGAATAGCGAGTTCCAAGTGGAAATATATTTCCGACTTCTATTGATTTCGCGGATTTTAAAGTGCAGTCATCGCACTCTGGGCATTTATCTCCATCTGCGCCCGCGAACAATTCTTTATTTTGAGCAAATTTACAATCACAACTTTTCCCACTACAATCACAGAAAAAGATTGTGTCTTCCCCGACTTCTGATAAAACCTGAAATTCGTGGCTATTTTTATCAGTAAATACTCCTCCAGAGGCCTCAACGGTTATAGAATCCAAACCTAAACGCTTGAAAATTTTAGGATAAACTTCTTTTACTAAATCATAATATTTATACATGTCTTCCTCTGTTACATGCGCAGAATATAAATCTTTCATCATAAATTCACGTCCTCTTAAAATTCCTGATTTTGCGCGCGGTTCATTCCTAAATTTGGTAGAAAATTGATAAACCTTTACCGGTAAATCTTTATATGACTGGATCATTTTCCCAAGCAAATTCATAACTATTTCTTCGTGTGTAAAAGAAAGACCAAATTCTTTATCATGAATGTCTTTAAATTGATACATGATTTGTTTTACATCAGGGTCCGACCATCTTCCAGTCTGATCCCATATTTCGCGTGGGTGAAGAAGCGGCATTTGAAGCTCTTGAGCACCAGTTTTATTTAATTCTTCTCTAATAATTTTATTTATGTTATCAACAACGCGGAAACCAAGCGGCAACAAGGTGTATGAACCCGCCATCAATTGATCAATATAACCTGCTTTAATCAAATACTTAGCGTTGATGGAAAGATCATCTTTAAATTCTGACTTTCTGGCTTTTGGGAAAAAAGTAGAGTACTTCACAGATTCGAGTATAGCATATTACTTTTTAATTTCGTGGCCGCCAAATGCATTCCTTAACGCATTGATCATTTTTGCAGTGAATGAATTCTGAATATTTTCATCTGTTTCAGATCTTTTTCTAAATTCTACTGCCCCATCAATCATCTCAGCATCCACTCCTTCTTCCTCAGCAGCGAGAATTGTCCAATCTCCTTCTCCACTTCTAGAAATTGGGCCGGCAAACTCTAAAAGCTCTGGATCTTGTTCTAATTTTTCCGAAGCCCTATCTATTAAGAATCCAGATATTATTGTTCCCTTGCTCCAAAGACTCGCGATTTTTGATAAATCAAACTTGTATGCTGACTTTTCTAGAATTTCAAATCCTTCACCTATGCTTTGCATCTGAGCATACTCAACTCCGTTATGAACCATTTTTACAAAGTGTCCGGCTCCGCCTGTCCCAAAATATTCATGACCTCCACCTGGCTTTGCTAAAGAATCTAAAACTGGTGAAACAAATTCGTATGCGCCGCGATTTCCTCCCACCATTAAAGGATACCCATTTTTAAATGCGACTATTCCACCACTTACTCCAACTCCTAAAAATTTAATTCCTGCTTTTTCAAATTCCAAAAATCTTTTATCTGTATCTTTATAGTTAGAATTTCCTCCGTCAATTACAATGTCGCCACTTTCAACAAACTTTTTAACTTCAGTTAAAACTTCTTCGACTGCAACATGCGGCACCATAATCCAGACTATTCGTGGTGTAGGCAAACTCTTAACTAAGTTTTCAATACTTTCATATCCCTCTATATTTGCAACTTTTCTTAATTCTTCTACATCCCCTGGAGTTCTATTCCAAACAGAAACCTCGTGTTCACCAGAAAGCTTCTGAGCAATTCTAGAACCCATTTTTCCAAGCCCTATAATTCCTATTTTCATTATTAATAGTCTATGTTCGCTCTTCTAATTTGTCAACGAGAACTGATATATTAGACAGATGTGGATTTCTTATTCACTCCTTTTTGCGCTCTGGACCTCTATCAGCATGATCCTCATCAAGAAAATGATGAAGGATATTTCTCCTATGGCCTTTACCGTAATTTCTCTTTCCTTCGTTCTTCCTTTTTCAATAGGTTTTTTACTTTTCTTCGGAGTTCCAGCTTTTACCCCTGAGTTCTGGAAGTTCGTTTTTGTGGTTTCAATCCTAGATACGATCGCGGCAGTTATTTACTATAAAGCTCTTTCAATGTCAGAAATTTCTCTTCTCGCACCAATTTCATCATTTAATCCAGCATTTACCTTAATTTTTGCAACAATATTTTTACACGAAAATCCCACACCCATTAAATTAATTGGAATTTTACTGATTATAATTGGCGCATATTTATTAAATGTTGATCAAATAAGAGCAGGTATATTTAAACCCATTGCCAAGCTTTTATCCGACAAGGGAGTTAAACTTTTTTTAATTTCAAACTTAATCTGGGGCATGACGCCAATTTTACAGAAAAAAGCAATTTTTGAAACTACTCCTAATATTCCAGTTGCTGTTCCCACAATCGAAACTGTATTCATAATTATTTTTCTACTCCCTTTTCTTTTCAAAATGAAAAATCCAAAAAAGTATGTAAACGTAAATTTAAAATGGCTATTAGCTTACGGCTCGCTAGCAAGTATCGGGCAATTTGCTGCCCTTACTGCTTTTAGCTTAAATAACGTTGCTTATGTAACTGCTGTGTTTAAACTTTCAGCACTTTTTTCAATAATTTTAGGAGCTGTTTTATTTAAAGAGCATCATATTCAGGAAAGATTCTTAGGAGCATTTGTAATGGTAATAGGTACTATATTAATAGCTTTATAATTTGTTAAAATCAAATTATGAAAATTATTTTTCTAGGAACTAATGGCTGGTATTCTTCCCCAACTGGTGACACGCCTTCAATTCTTATCGATACAAAAGACCATTACTTAGTACTCGATGCAGGAAATGGAATTTATAAGTTAGATCAGTTCATAAAAGAAGACAAACCAATCTCTATGTTTATCACACATTTTCATTTGGATCATGTTTCAGGACTTCACACATTAAGTAAATTTAATTTTAAACAAGGAATAGATATTTATGTAGGAAAAAAACGAGCAAAAGATTTTAAAACATTGGTTAATCCACCATTTACAGTAGGATACCAACCAAGACCGGACAATGTTGGCAAATTAAAAACCGAGGTAAGACTTCATGAGCTGTCTGAAACAGGCGCAAATATTCCTTTTAAGGCATATGCTATCAAACAACACCATGCTTATGTAGATCATGGGTTTAGGCTTGAATTAGAAGGAAAAATTATTTCCTACACCGGCGACTGTGGATTTACAGATCAGGCTAGGAAATTAGCAAAAGATTCAGACGTACTTATTTGTGAATGCGCTGCAAAAGACAATACTGAAACAGAATGGGGTCATTTGAATGCTACTAAAGCAGCTACTCTCGCAAAAGAAGCAAATGTAAAGCAATTAATTCTTACCCACTTCGGCGCACATTTATATTTAAATTTAGATGACCGAAAAATTGCTGAAGAAAAGGCGAAGAAAATTTTTCCTAATACAATTGCTGCTATTGATGGATTACAGCTTACACTATAAACCAAACAACTCCGGTCTCCAATTATTCCTAATCAAATATATGGTCTAGTGCTATGTAGCACTGTACTTTAACAACTTTTCAATTCTCCTATGTAATTCGCTCTTCTCATCAAGCTTATCAAGTACGTCGGCGATTTTCTTTTTTTGTTTATTATCTGCTTGTTTTACAATTTCTTCTAATAACAGCTCGGGCCAGAAGTATAGCCCATGTCTTCTTTTCATTCCGTCCCAATCAGATCGATCAACCCAAGATTTTTCTTTCTTCTTTTCTGGGAGATTCTTAATTATTTTCCTAAAGCCATCTCCTTTTTCCGCAAGCCACTCCGCAATTTTTGCCACTGTCCCATGACTTACCTTAATATCGCTTTGAATCTGCCTGTATGTTTTGCCTTTCAAGAGTAATTTAGCAATTCGTAACCTTTTGGAAAGCATTTGCATTTCGCTTTTTGTTAGTAAATCCTGGAGGAATAAAACAGAATCATTTATATTTTTTGCTTGCACAATAGAATAAACTAAATCAAATACTAAGTCTTCATTGTCGCTTTTAGTTAAATTGCTCTTTCCTGCTGCCATGCTCCAATAGTATAGCGCTATGTAGCGCTGTACTACAAGAGAATGTTTAATCTACGCTAAATTTTGGAACAAAAAGCTCATTACACAACTTCTATCCCGGGTTCTATTTCTCTGTTTGGTTCTAGTAGAATTACATTGTCAGAACCGGTCCCAGTGGCTACCAACATTCCTTGGGATTCCTCTCCCTTAAATTTTCTAAACTCAAGATTCACAACAAAAGGCAAAGTTTTCCCTACCAAGTCTTCGGGAGCATAACTCTCAGCGATTCCTGAAATAATTTGCCGGTCAAACTCCCCAAAGCTTACTTTCAATTTCAATAATTTATCTGCTCCCTCTACTTTTTCACAGGAAATTATTTTCCCCATTCTTATTTCTACTTTTTTGAAGTCCTCAAAACTAATCATTGTTTTTCGTGTCATCCCGAATTCATTTCGTCATCCTGAAACAAGTTCAGGATGACAAGGCTAGAGCCATTTTTTTCCATCCTTTTCTATTAATTCTGTTGCTTCCTTAGGCCCCCATCCATCAACTGGATATTTAGAAATATTTTTTTCATTCTTCCAGTTTTTTAAAATATTATCAAGTAGCTTCCATGAATTCTGAACTTCGTCACTTCGCGTAAACAAAATCTGATCTCCTGCAAAAATATCTAAAAGTATTTTTTCATATGCGTCAAGTCCTGCTGTTCCAAAGTCATCTTTATAATTAAACTTCATATTCACACTTCCTAATTTTAGTTTCGCACCAGGTTTTTTTGCGATCAGTCTAAGAGTAATTCCTTCGTCGG
>CAYILI010000015.1:0-7437 GCA_964364105.1 uncultured Gammaproteobacteria bacterium
TCCATCGTCATTCGCATCGACGTTATTAGTTAACCCGTCTCCGTCAGTATCAGTGGTGTTTGGTTCAAGATAATCTGGAACACTGTCAGCGTCTGTGTCAGTTGATGCTGCCTCATTAGTAGGATTCTCTCCTTCAGCGGAGTTTGAAATTCCGTCCCCATCCGAATCAGCGGTAGTTTCTGTGTTTACAACGCTAGTGTCTGTTTCAACCGTCATAGCGTTAACTTGAGAAAAATTTAAAAGAAAAATAGCAAGAATTATAGACAGATATTTCATAAATATTTAAAACAGCAGACCAGTAACAAGAAAATAAATCCCAACTAATGAAAGAACAAGGGAAATTTTCCAAAGAAGCGTACGCCCCAAAAGGAGACTAATTGAAGAAAGTGCAATCGCGATTTCGAAAAATGTTCCGGAGTTTGCCAATTGACCTGTTTTTTGAAAATATTGCTCTGATTTTTTGTCAGCGACTTTTGATTTTTCTTCCAATTCTTGAGCTTTTTCCTGAAATTCCGTTGTATTCCTATTTAAAATATAATCGGCTAAATAATGATTCCACTCTTTATTAGCTTGGTTTTGAAAAAGAATAGAATTATTTTTCTCTACTAAAATTAAACTGGAGTAGGTTGCTGACTGAAAAGAAGCAATTGCCGCAAGGACCGCAATTACTACACTTGAGGCTGCTAGGTAGTAATGCCACATTGGTCCATCTCTAGGAGGGATTTTAAGCAGAGCCATGTTTTAAGTATGGACTGGTTGTCAAGCATATACAATAGCTTGTTTACGAAGTCTAGATCTCCTTTTATAGATAACCGAACAATATACACCAAATATTTAGCTGGAGTCGCTCCTTGCTTTAATTGCGCGACGAGAATTGGTCTAGAACCAAATTGTCATATAACTGCATTAATTCTCTTTTCTATCAGATAACTCTGGGATTTTCAGAATTTTCCTCAGGAGTATTAGCTTCGCAAGAGTGGTGAATTGGAGCTTTAGGGTTATAGTTCGTCTTTGCTGAGCGGGCCAGTTTCGGCCCTTTTCGTCATTATAGCAGGGGTCTATTTTGCAGCCGATAAAAGTTCTTTTACTTCCATTAAGTCTTCATAAATTTGTCCTGTTCCCGCAGCATTATGAGGATACATTTCAGTTTTTTCCCAAGCTTGGTTAACCCCTTTACACATTTTTATTATTCGCAAAAGCTGCGAGGAGATTTCTGGATGTATTGAAAATATTTTTCGTATTTCATCCTCATAATGAGACCAGTCTATTCCATCGCCAAATAATCCACGGACTAATAAATTCCCTATGCTTTCCTGATCCATAAATAGTAGTTTTTCCCAATCCTTATCCAAAAGCGAAATTTTACCACCTTCAAGATCGATCACTCGTATCCTGTTACTTGCCTGGTCCCAAAACACATGCTCATCTAATCCTGGCCCCTCTAAATCCCCATGCACTATTCCAGCACTATGCAGCTTTTGCAAAAAACCAGTGATTAATAAGCCTAATCCAATTGCTTGTTCTGGAGGCAGACCATTCTTAAACGCTTCATTTTTACCAAGCTCCTGGAAGCTTTGCTCAATATATTCAAAAACTAAATAATGGTCTGGTTCTTCTACGGTTATGAATTTCTGTACATCAGTTGAAAATATATACCGAGAATACTTTCCTCCAGTTCCAAATCCAAATAGACGCGGCGTTCTTGCGGCTTCATCTGGTGCGAAAAGCTGATTCCCAATTAAGTTTGCATATAGTTCTCTGTTTACACTTCTATTTCTGGTAATGCGAAGCTTGATTGCAAGATCTTGTCCTATGGTAGGCTCTTCAACCCATGATCCAGGAGAGACAAGGAGATTTTGCTGGTCCCCCCATTCCCCAAGCCCAACGAGTTCCTTACCCGAATCCGGAAAATATCTAACATGGATTACGCTCGGTGGACGTTCATCTCGTACATCTAATACGCCTTCGAACTTAAAAGGATTTTCGTCGCCAAAAATGAGAGGGAAACTTTCTCTTGCTTCTCTTTCAGATGCTTCAAGCCTCGCCATAAGTTAATATTATCACGAGCTAAAGAAATTTAATCAAATAATGGGGAGAGTGCGGTCTGGAACCAAATTATCATTATAAGCGCACTTTTAGAGATTTTTGATTCAGAATTAACGAAAATTAGCTTGGTTTTAAATATAATTTCAAGATTTAGGAGTGGTGAATCGCGGCTTTAGGGTTATAGTCCTGATTTGCTGCGGGACATGGACTCCTATAAAAAGTTTTCAACTTTTCAGGGTAAGCGAACCAATTAAACGGATCATTCCTACAAGAGCCTCTGCTGGGAAGCCTGGATTCGAACCAGAATAAACAGATCCAAAGTCTGTTGTCCTACCATTAGACGACTTCCCAGCACAAGCTCCCGCTCTTGATCATTAAACGATCCCCCAATGTTTTTTTAATTATACCTAAATTAGCCTCATAAAACAACTTTTTAGCTTCATTTTTGATATAATTCAGAATATGCCCGAGTGGTGAAATTGGTAGACCTGCCTCGCCTATGCCCCGATGCTGGAATTGGTAGACAGGCTAGCTTCAGGAGCTAGTGTCAGAAATGACGTGAGGGTTCAAGTCCCTCTTGGGGCACAGCGAGTCAAGGCGGGCACGTACGCTTCAGGTGCGTATGTCGAAAGACTTGGGAGTTCGAGTCTCCCCCCCGGGCACTAAAAAATATTGCGATATTTTTCAGTGTAAACACTTTTAATTCAGCCTCTGGAATGATAAAATGACTTTTACGCGGATGTGGTGAAATGGTATACACGCTACCTTGAGGTGGTAGTGCCCTAAAAAGCGTGGAGGTTCGACTCCTCTCATCCGCACTGAAAAATTGTACACAATTTTTCAGTGTAAACACTTTTAAGAAATAGAAACAGATGATATAATACCTGAACGGATTTACCCTAAAAAAATGAACGCATTTTTTTAGGACGGTTAGCTCAGCTGGTAGAGCGTCGCATTTACACTGCGAATGTCGCGGGTTCGATCCCTGCACCGTCCACCAAACAACTCTTCGGAGTTTTCGGTGTAAACACTCCATTTTAAAAATTAACTACTTGTCTTGATTACTTTCCCTATTCTTTTGTATAATTAGAAATCAAATCGCGTTTTTTCGTGTCCCTCAAAATGCTTGCATTTTGAAAGAGGAGCGATCGACGAAAAGTCAAAGGGGCGATTTTACCGGACCGAAGACACTCGTCGCTTTCGCGACGAGCTGAGGTAGCCAAGGTGGTCAAGGCACCTGTCTGAAGAACTTATCTTGTATTTCAACATTAAATCGAGTATAGTTGGAATGTGAAGAAATGCTCAAATTGTAGAAAAAATAAATTACTAGAGAACTTTTACAAAAGAAAAACAGGTCCAAGAGTTGGACAATATTATGAAAAATGCAAGGATTGTTATAAAAGTCGAGGGAGAGATTATTATTTCAAGAATAGAGAAAAACAATTAGAGCTTGCAAAAAAAAGAAAACAAAGATACATATCGGAACGCAAAAAGTTTTTTGAAGAAATTAAGAGTAAACCGTGCGCAGATTGCGGAAGAATTTATTCACCTTGGGTGATGGATTTCGACCATAGAAATGGAGAATTAAAGCTTGGAAACGTTTCAAAACTTGCACTCCGAAAATTTTGGAGCATTGCCAGAATAAAAGAAGAGATTGAAAAATGTGATTTAGTCTGTGCAAATTGTCATAGAGAGCGTACGCATAGTAGATTAATGTTTAAGCCGAGTTAGCCAAGTTGGTCAAGGCATCCGCCTGAAGAGCGGACTATCTCAGTTCGATTCTGAGACTCGGCACAATTCGTTTATCCTGAGTTCGTCGAAGGAGCTCACATCCTCAGCACTGAAAATTTTGCGAAATTTTTAGTGTAAACACACTTCGGTAGGCTCAAGGCAGGCAAACGGAATTGATTAATTTTGAGAACTTCTATATAATTCCCCACTATGGCTGAAGCAGAACAAAGAGTTTTAAGAGTTACATCAGAAGTACTAGAAGAAGAACTGATGATACCGGGAATTGTTTGGCTTGTTGAGTATTTAGTGCGGGATAGAGTTGGGTTTCCAATTTATCAAAGATTGCCTGAAAGATTTGACGAGGATGATTTTCCTATACGGCAAAATCCTATAAATGGATTTAGCGGTAGAGAAACTTTACCTTTAATTTCCGACCCAGATGAAATTGTACCAGGATCATTTGCTGTATCAATTGGTGAAAGAATGCTAGTATATAATTCACAAGGAACTCCAGTTCATGGGCTAAGAGATTCTTATCGTTGGTCATTTCCACCTTTGCATTATTATATAGATAAAAATTTTCAAGGAGTAGTAAGAGAATTTGAAAAGTCTGGATATTCGATCAGAGCATCATTAAGTAGGTTTCAGTTTTTAGCTGCTGTGTTTGATGGGGGTACCTTCGTATTAGGAGAAGAATTAACAGCGGATCAAATATTAGCCCCAAAATCTTAATTTTCTTTCTTTGAAATCCCTATGTGTCAAGGGAAATCCACCCCGGGGGTGGATGTAGGTTTGCACAGTGGAATTTTATTTTATTTTTCAATAGGGTCAGACTTTGGGTTTTGTTTTCTTGCTAAATAAATAAAAGGAAGTGCGGCCCATTGAAATATTGAAGAAGCTAAATAAGAAGCTGGGTATCCATGAATGTCCGCTACTTTTCCTAGCGCTGGCTGAATTCCTACTGCTCCAGCTGAGCCTAAAAGAGAATCAAATGAAAGAACTGTAGCTCTTTGTTCTGAAGGAATTAATCCATTTAAATAAGCCTGCCTGATTGGTCCAATAGCCGCAAACATTAATCCCCAAAGGAAAATTAACCCAATTGCACCGTAAAAAATATCTACCTGTGATACCAGAACTAAAATAAGTCCTGTAAGAAGGGTTCCTAAAAATATTGCTGAGGTTCTCGTTTTAAACAATTTTCTTATTCTTGAAGCTAATATACCCCCAGCTATTTGTGAAAGCCCGGTTAAGGCTGCAATTATTCCGGCAATTGCGTAAGCTGTTTCGTCCCCATAAAGTTCTAGAAGAAATGGCTGAAGTGCATAGAAAACGTAGAAACTAACACCAGTGGCAAATGGAGCTGTAAGCATGATCCACCGGACTGGCGGGTTTTTTATGCCTAGATCAATCGATTTGTTAAAAATCTTTTTCATTTCATGAATCGGGTTTTTTGGTCTACTTGGAGTGAATCCTAAATCTTGCATCAGAACAAACGCCATCGCGAAATTTATCATTAAAACTGCAGATCTAAGAATATATGGAACTCCTAGGTTTGAGTATTGGGCAATAATTCCGCCAGAAATTGCTCCAGTTAACATAGCGGCTCCTCCTACCATTTGGCCTTTTGCAAATACACTTTCCAGACTCCCTTTAAAGTTTGTCGCTTTTAGAGCGTCGACTAACCAAGCCTCAGTTGCACCGGAAAAGAATGTATATCCAAGACCAAGAACCATAGATGAAAGTGCCCAGCCCCAGAATGGACCTTGAATTTGCCACATGTAAAGATAAAGAATTGTAGAAATAGCCAGCGTCAAGGCTCCCAGGAGGTAGCTGAGGCGTCTTCCATAGGTGTCGGCTATAATACCAGTCGGAACCTCAAAAATGACATATCCTACTGAGTAAAACGCGTTTGCCAGAAATGCCTGGAAATTTGAAAGTCCAGCATTAAGAAGAAAAATTGTATTTATTCCCCAGATAAAAGATGTCGCTAGTGTATTTCCCGCTACAAGATAAAGATAAATTGTTTGGATATTTTGGGGTTTTCTTGTTAATTTTTTAAACACTTATTATGTAATATATTTTTTTAGGCTTTATGTCAATGATTTGCTTTAAAGTGGTATAATTTGTTCTCCAAGTGATTGATTCTATTAGAAAAATAGTTGGCCAAAAATATTATCCACTTAATGAAATCGAGATTTCTAAAACTGCGCTTCTACATAACTATAAATATTTGACCGAGCTTTCCGGTGTTCCTGTGGCGCCAGTTTTAAAAAGTAATGCATACGGACATGGGATAGAAATAGTTGGAAAAATTTTAGATAGTATAGCTCCCCCGCTAATTTGCGTAGATAGCATTTATGAAGCGTATCAGTTGTTAAATGCAAAAGTTAAAACTCCGATTTTCGTGATGGGTTATGTAAGTAGTGAAAATCTAAGCGTTAAGAAGCTCCCTTTTTCTTTTTCAGTTTATACAAATGAAATGCTAATAAATATTAAAAAATATCAGCCGCATGCCGGAGTTCATATTTTTGTAGATAGTGGAATGCATCGAGAAGGAGTTCCGATGGATGAACTTTCTGAATTTTTAAAAAAAGCGAAAAGTCTGGATCTAAACATAGTTGGAATAATTTCTCATTTTGCAAAGCCTGATTCTCACACAAATGTTAATACCAAAAATCAAATTGATAATTTTGAAAAAGCGATCGAGATAGGAAAAAGCTTAGATATTAATTTTAAATTCATTCACTTATTTGCTTCAAACGGAATTAGAAATATTGAAAATTACAGAAGAGTTGATAATTTAACTCGAAGCGGAAAAGCGCTTTATGGAATTGATACACTAAAAAATAGTAAAAAATTAAAGCCTGTTCTTTCGTTAAATTCTACAATTATTCAAATCAAGAAATTAAAAAAGGGAGAAGCAGTGGGGTATGATTTTATTTTTAAAGCGCCACGCGATATGGTTACAGCAATTCTCCCAATAGGATATAACGATGGAGTGAGTAGGCGCCTATCTAATAAAGGGTTTGTAAAAATAGGAAATAATTTTTGCCAAATAATCGGAAGAGTCAGTATGAATATAACCGTAATTGACATTACAAATGTTAAGAATGCACGAGTTGGACAAAAAGTAAATATTTATTCCAATAATCCAAATGACAAAAATTGTGTTTTTAATGTTGCGGAAGAGACTGGTGCGATTCCATATGAAATATTAACTCATCTAAATCCCTCGACAAAAAGAATAACGATTACTTAACGGCCTGTCTTAATTGTTCGATTTCATTTGGCGTAAGTGGCCTATGTTGTCCTTCTTTAAGATTTCTTATTTTAATTGGACCAAACTGAATTCTTCTTAAGTCTACTAATTCTAAAAATATTGCCTGACACATTCTTCTAATTTGTCTATATCTTCCTTCGTAGATTTCCATCTCTAAATAAGTCATTTTTTCGACTTGTTTAACTAGTTTGACAAGAGCCGGCGCTGTGATTCCATCTGAGAGAATAATTCCATTCCTAAGTTTATTCATTCTTTCTTCGCTCACATTTCCATTTATTGTAAGCATGTATTTTTTGGGAACATGAAATTTTGGATGTGTTGATTTATGGGTAAGTTGCCCGTCATTAGTTAAGAGAATTAAGCCATGAGTATCTTTATCA
>CAYILI010000015.1:7447-18989 GCA_964364105.1 uncultured Gammaproteobacteria bacterium
TCAAGCCTGCCAACTGGATAAATTCTGTGAGGAGTGTCGATTAGATCTGTTACATTTGTTCTATCGTATTCATCAGAACTTGTAGAAATAATTCCCTTTGGTTTGTTAAGCAAGAAATAAACAGAGGATGCTTTTTTAATTTTTTTATTATTTATCCTGATATCGTCAATTGACGGATCAATTCTTGTCCCGGATTCTCTTACTCTTTTTCCGTTAACCGTAACGGTTTCATTTTTTAAGAATTGTTTGATTCCGCGTCTCGAAGCAATACCATTATTTGCTAAAAACTTATCAAGTCTTTGTGTTAAGTTTTCTTCCACTTAATTTCCTCCTGTAAATTTTTTGATAATTTCTTTTAGTTTTTCTATTGAACTCTCATCATAAATGGAAACTTCTAAAATTTCTAATTTCTTTTTTGCAAATATTTTTTTATTTTCTTTTAGTTTTTCTGGAGTCGCCAAATCTTTTTTTGTAAAAATTATTATCTCAGGTTTTTCTAAAAGCTGTGGATTATATTTTTCAAACTCCCCTCTTACTGTGTCGTAAACATCTTTAACATTTTCTTCTGTTGAATCAATGCAGTGAAGAATTATTTTTGTTTTTTCAATGTGTTTTAAAAATCTTATTCCTAATCCTTTGCCGGTAGAAGCTCCCTCAATAAGTCCTGGAATATCAGCAAGAGTAATATTTCCTAGCATTCCAATATTTGGTTCAAGAGTTGTAAATGGGTAGTCACCAATTCTAGGTGTTGCATTTGTTAAGACTGCTAAGAGGCTGCTTTTCCCTGCATTCGGAAGTCCGGCAAGTCCAGCATCAGCAATTATCTTCATCTCAAATATGAGGTTTTTTTCTTCACCAGTTCCACCTGGTTCTGCAAATTTAGGAGCTTGGCGAGTTGCACTTTTAAATTCATTATTTCCGCGTCCCCCGACTCCTCCGCGTGCAATTAAAACTGGTGTATCATTTACTATTTCAAATGTTTGATTACTTGTTTCATCAGTTACTTGAGTTCCAATTGGAAGTAAAATAGTTATGTGTTCTGAGTTTTTTCCGTAGAGATTATTTCGTCCTCCCCCAATTCCGTCAATTCCTCTTATTTTTTTCTTAAACCTAAATTCTTTTAAATCGTTAATATTAGTGGATCCTTGAAGAAATACATTTCCGCCGTTTCCCCCATTTCCCCCGTCAGGGCCGCCTTTAGAAGTTTTAGCATTTCTAATAAATGAAACTGCGCCGTTTCCCCCGTTTCCCGCTTTTAAATTTACTTTTACAAAATCAATTAACATATCCTAATTATCCCACAAATGTTAATGCAATTCCTCTTTTTCCTGCTCTTCCAGTCCTTCCAATTCTATGAACATAATCTTCATAAGAAGCCGGTTCATCATAATTTATTACGTGACTTACGTCTTCTATGTCTAGTCCGCGAGACGCCACATCTGTAGCAAGTAAAATATGAATGTCTCCATTTTTAAATCCATCAAGAGCACGTTGCCTTTGTCCTTGTGATTTATTTCCGTGAATTGAAGCGGCTCTAAATCCTCTCATGATTAATGTTTTTGACAATTTTTCTATTCCCCATTTAGTTCTACCAAAAATTAAAACCTTACTAAATTCCTCTTGTGCTAAAAGGTCATGAAGCTTATCTAGTTTTTGATTTTTGTCCGAGACTCTTATGATATCTTGTTCTATGGTCCCAGCAGTTTCCTGAGTTTTTACAGAAACAGTTACTGGATCCGAGACAAAATCTTGTAATATCTCGCGAGTTTTTCCATCAACTGTTGCTGAGAAAAATAGTGATTGTCTTTTTTGAGGAAGCTGGGAGATAAGATATTTAATATCATGAATAAACCCGATATCTACCATTCTATCTGTTTCGTCTAGTACTATATTTTGAAACATCATAAGATTTAATTTTTTGCGTTGTACTAAATCTTTAAGTCTTCCAGGGGTTCCAATTATGAAATGAGGATTTTGTCTTAAGTTAGATTCCTGTCTGTGAAGATTTGCGCCACCAATACAAATTAATGCCTCTAAATCTGTTCCTTTTGCAAAAAATTTAAATTCATCTTTTATTTGCATCGCGAGTTCACGAGTTGGAGCCATGATTAAGACTCTTTCGTATCTATTTAAATAAGACTTATTGATTAAAGGGATTAAAAAAGAAGCTGTTTTCCCTGTTCCTGTATTTGCAATTCCTATTACGTCACGGCCGTTAATAATCGCAGGAATTACTTGATCTTGAATAGGAGTTGGATTTTTATATCCATGTTCTAAAATATTTCTTTTTATTTTCTCATCAATTTGAAGAGTTTCAAAACTCGTAACAGGCTGAAAATTATCTTGCTCCAGAGTTTCAGTCGCTTTATTTACATAAATATTTGGATTTAGTTTTTTTGCAATGTGTCTTCCGCCGCCAAATGACCTGCCGTTTCTGTTTGGCCTGCCTGAATAATTATTTCTTCCTCTTTGAGAAGAGTTTCTGTTGGAGTTTTGGTGGTACATATTAGATTACTCCCTGTGCTCTTTTTCTTCTTTCCTCTATTTCGTCAAGAATAATTTTTCTTATTCTTATGTTTTGTGGGGTTACTTCTACTAATTCATCATCTGAAATATATTCTAATGCGTCTTCAAGATCCATAGTTTTTGGAGTTCTTAGATAAACAGAAACTCCTTCTCCTTTTGATCTGTGATTTGTAAGCTGTTTGGTTTTACAAACATTAATTCTTATATCTTCACTTCTTGAATTTTGCCCTATAACTTGGCCTTTATAAACCTGAGTTTCAGGGCCTAGAAATAAAACCCCTCTGTCTTGAAATCCTGTTAATGAATAAGTATTAGTTACTCCTGACTCGTGGGAGACTAAAGAACCTTGATCTCT
The DNA here is from genome assembly GCA_964364105.1 of uncultured Gammaproteobacteria bacterium. GTDB lineage: Bacteria > Patescibacteriota > Microgenomatia > Levybacterales > UBA12049 > 2-01-FULL-39-10-A. The sequence continues at coordinate 10,329 of CAYILI010000015.1, forward strand.
TTTTAATGCAAATCCTGAGTCAGCTGCGTATTCAAAGAAAAGAGTATTCATAATTCCAAGTCCTTTTGTATCTGTTATGAATTCACTTCTGTAGCCAAATAAATTTTTTGTAGAAATTACAAATTCCATAAAACAAATTCCAAATTCTACCCTCATATCTTTCATTTCTCCGCGTCTTCCCCCCATTTTTTGGATAACTGTTCCGCTAAACTCTTCTGGGCATTCAAGATAAACTTTTTCATAAGGAGTCAAGGTTTTTTCATCAACCACCTTATCAATTACCTGAGGGCGGCCTACTTGAAACTCAAAACCTTCTCTTCTCATTCTTTCGATGAGAATTGCTAAGTGTAATTCACCGCGACCTGAAACTATCCATTCGTTTCCACTGTCTTCAACTCGGAGCGCCATATCTGTTTCAAGTTCTTTATAAAGTCTATCTCGAATTTGGCGTGAAGTTTTAAATTCTCCTTCGCGTCCTGCAAATGGAGAACTGTTAACTGAAAATGTAGCTCTAATAGTAGGTTCTTCAATTGAAATAACCGGAAGTGGAGTTGGCGTAATTGGATCTGAAATTGTTTCTCCGATTACCGGTTCTGGAATTCCTGAAATAGCGACTATATCTCCAGCTTCAGCTGTGTCAATCTCTACTTTTCCAAGTCCCACAAAAGTAACAAGTGAAGTAATTCTGTGTTTTAAAACTTCGCCTTCTCTTTTTATTTGGGAAATTTCCTGATTTTTATTTACAGTTCCGTTATTAATCCTTCCAATTGCAATTCTTCCTTTGTGAGAATCTCTGGAAAGAGTTGTGATAAGAATTTGAAGCGGAAGCGTAGGATCTCCAGAAGGCGGGGGAATTTCTTTTAAAATCATTTCAAAAATTGGACTGATATCAGTCATTTCCTCGAGTTTGTCAGTAGTTCCTGCAAGTCCATTTTTTGCTGAAGCGTAGATAATTGGAAAATCTGCTGAATCATCATCTGCTCCGAGATCTAAGAACAGATCTAAAGTTTTGTCGAGTACATGGTGAATTCTAGCATCAGACTTATCAATCTTGTTAACCACTACTATAATTTTTAGCTTCATCTCGAGTGCTTTTTTAAGTACGAATCGTGTCTGAGGCATGGGTCCTTCTTTAGCATCCACTAAAAGAAGACATCCATCAGCCATTTTTAGAACTCTTTCTACTTCTCCGCCAAAATCTGCGTGACCCGGAGTGTCGATAATATTTATCTTTGTCCCACTCCACATGACTGAAGCATTTTTAGAGAAAATTGTAATTCCTCTTTCCTGCTCAAGCTCATTACTATCCATGATAAGTGACGCTGCAGTGTCCTTATGCATTTCAGTTTTTGACTGTTTTAAAAGCGCGTCAACTAAAGTCGTTTTTCCGTGATCGACGTGAGCGATTATTGCGATGTTTCTTATATCTTTCATAAAAAAATCCTCTCAGTTGCTTCTGCCTTTTTTGGTTTAATTCGAATTTGGCTCGAAGAAAAAAAGAGGGATCAAAGTCGTCTTTAAACGACTTGTTAATTATACCAGAAATAAAGCTAAATTGCTTGTCCTATAGTTTTAAGCCTTGTACTCGTCCCAGGATTTAATTTGTAAATCATCGAGCGATAATTCACTAACTGCTTTTATAAAGAGTTCAGCTTTTTTAAGATTCGTAAAAAGCGTGATGTTGTGATCAATTGCTGATCTTCTTATGGAATAGTCATCATTTATGTGTTTTTGCATATAGATGTCGTTTATATTTATCGCTAAATCAATTACGCCTTTCTGAAAGTTTTCTAAAATATTCGGAGACTTGCCTTCATGTATTTTATAGAGAGTTTTAATTTTCAAGCCATTTTGAATAAGAAAATTGGCTGTTTTTTCTGTAGCATAAATTGGAATGTCTAAGGTTTTTAAGTAAGGAATAGTATCCAGGAATTTAATTTTATTCTCGTCTCCCCCAAGGCTTATGAAAATCCCCTTTTTTGGAATTTTTTCTCCGACTGAAAGTTCCGCCTTAAGAAATGCTTCTTCGACTGTATCTCCAAAGCAAGCAACCTCACCAGTTGAGGTCATTTCTACGTCTAGAACTGGATCTGCGCCAGTAAGACGTGAGAAAGAAAATTGAGCTACCTTTACAGCTACAAAATTATATTTCATAAAATCGATCACTTTTTCTTCTTTAGATTTTCCAAAAAAAGCATCGACTGAATGTTCCATAAAATTTACCCCACTAGCTTTAGAAATAAATGGAAAAGTACGAGAGCTCCTGACATTTATTTCAATTACAGAAATTTCATTATCTTTTGCGAGACATTGAATGTTAAATGGTCCGGTTATTGAAAGATTTTTCGCTAGAGACTCCGCGATAAATCTTAATTTTTTAAATGTTTCTATATAAATTTTTTGTGCAGGAAAAACTATTGAAGCGTCTCCCGAATGCACCCCAGCATTTTCTATATGTTCTGAAACTGCAAAAGCCTTAATTATTCCGTTTTGAGCAATTCCGTCAATTTCAATTTCTTTAGCATCGGTTACAAATTTGGAAATTGTAACAGGGTAATCGCTTGAAATGACCGACATCTTATTAAGGAAAGAAACTAATTCCTGTTCCGAATAAATTATCTTCATGTTGCTTCCGGAGAGGACGAAAGAAGGACGCACTAAAACAGGGAATCTTTCTCTTTTTGTAAAATCTGATGCATCTTTTAGGGAGCTGAATTTATTCCATGCTGGTTGATGAATTTGCAATTTATCTAAGAGTGCTGAGAATTTAGATCGGTCTTCAGCTCGTTCTATATTCTTTGGATCCGTTCCTAGAATATGAAATCCATGCGCTTTTAATGCTTTTGCTCTATTATTTGGAGTTTGTCCGCCGACTGATACTACTATCCCAAACGGATTTTCAAATTCATAAATATCTGCAATTCTTTCAAATGTTAATTCTTCAAAGTAAAGTTTGTCTGAGATATCGTAATCGGTAGAAACTGTTTCAGGGTTACAGTTGATGACAATTGTTTTTTTATTATGTTTTTTTAGAGCATTAACTGCTGCGACACTTGTCCAATCAAATTCTACTGAAGAGCCAATTCTGTAAGGACCAGATCCAAGTATTACTACTCCAGTTTTTCCAGAGGATGTAACATCGGAATGACTACCGTTATAGGTTAAATAAAGATAATTTGTTTGTGCAGGAAATTCTCCTGCTAAAGTATCTATTTGAAATATTGAAGGCGTAACATCAAGTTTTTTTCTAATTTTTCTTACTTCAAGTCCCTTTTTATTTACGAGATCTCCAATTCTTTTATCAGAAAAACCAAGTTGTTTTAATTCCAATAATTCTTGCTTATTGAATTCAAATTTTTTGCCCTTATGTTGCTTCTTGTGTAGGAGGGTTTCATGATCTGTAATGTTTTTGATTCTAAATAAAAACCATGGGTCTATTCCTGTATGATTTTTAATTTTTTCAACACTAAATCCTCTTTTAAGTGCTTCAGAGATTGCAAAAATTCTATTAGGGGTTGGTTTTTCTAGAGCATGAATAAGTTCTTCTTCAGAATATTTATTAAACAAGTTGTCACTAACTACTCCTTCAAAATCCAGATCTAGCATCCTAATTGCTTTCTGTATTCCTTCTTCGAATGTTCTTCCAATTCCCATTACTTCTCCAACTGATTTCATACTGCTTCCGATTGTCTCTTCTGCATTCTTAAATTTATTTATATCCCACCTTGGCATTTTTATAGTTACGTAATCAAGTGCTGGTTCAAAACAAAACTGTGTGGCTTTAGTAACTCTATTAGTGAGTTCTGTCAAATTTTTTCCAAGAGCAAGTTTTGCTGCGACGTATGCCAGCGGATAACCTGTTGCTTTACTTGCTAATGCAGAGCTACGTGAAAGACGTGCATTAAGTTCAATTACGTAATATTCAAGTTCGCCATTTTTTGGCTTTGGATTAAGAGCAAATTGAACATTACACTCTCCAACTATTCCCAGACTTCTCACGATTTTTATAGAAACACTTCTTAGCTTGTGGTACTCATTATTTGTTAGAGTCTGACTTGGTGCTATGACAATTGACTCTCCAGTGTGAATTCCTAAGGGATCCATGTTTTCCATATTGCAGACCGTGACGCAATTGTCAAAAGAATCTCTTACGACTTCGTATTCGATTTCTTTATAATGATGAAGATATTTCTCAACTAGTATTTGTTTTACAAAAGAAAAAGCAATTCCTAAAATTTTTCTAAGTTCTTTTTCATCTGCCGCAATTCCTGATCCTTGCCCGCCTAGTGCAAATCCGGATCTCACCATAACCGGATAATTTATTTCCTTTGCGATCTTTACTGCAGTCTCAATATCAGTTGCAGATTTACTAACCGGCGTAAAAACTCCAAGGCTTTTTAAGTGTTCTGCAAACTTTTTACGGTCTTCTGAAATATCTACTGCAGAAATGGGTGACCCTAGAATTTTTACTTTATACTTTTTTAATACCCCATTTTCATTAAGTGCAAGACCGCAATTTAGAGCAGTTTGTCCACCAAAAGAAATAAGAATCGCATCCGGTTTTTCTTTTTCAATTATTTTTTCTACAAAAAATGGAGTAACTGGGAGAAAGTACACGTTATCTGCTAAAAATTTAGATGTTTGAATTGTCGCAATATTTGGATTAACGAGAATAGTTTTAATGCCTTCTTCTTTTAAAGCTTTTATGGCCTGAGAACCCGAATAATCAAATTCTCCAGCTTCGCCTATTTTTAATGCTCCACTGCCTAGGATAAGTACTTTCTTAATTTTCATATTTTTTTGTTTTGTCATCCTGAACAAAGTGAAGGATCTTTGGGATTCTTCGTTTCACTCAGAATGACATCAAGGTTTCACTTTTTCCAAGAAATAATCAAAAATCCATTCAGTGTCTTCAGGCCCCGGGGTTGCTTCCGGGTGAAATTGTACAGACATGACTGGGCGAGTTTTATGAATAATACCCTCATTGCTACCATCATTTGCGTTTACGAACCAGGCTTTAAAATTATCAGGAATTTTATTTACTTCAAATCCATGATTTTGTGTAGTTATGTAGCACCTGCCTGCCGGCAGGCTGGTCTGTTTGGTGTTTGCCATTATGCATGGTTGATTTTGACTTCTATGACCATATTTTAGTTTTCCTGTGCCTCCTCCAGCTGCTAGAGCAATTAATTGATTGCCAAGGCATACTCCTAAAATTGGCAGACCGAGCTTAAAAAGTTTTTTAATATTTTCAATTGTTTCGGTTACATATTTCGGATTTCCTGGTCCATTTGAAATTACGATACCATCGATTTTTGGGAGATTGTTTGGTTTGGTCAGATCAAAATTCCAAGGAACTGTGATTACATTCACGCCCCTTTTAATTAAAGCTCTTTCGATATTTTTTTTCGCTCCGCAATCAATTAATAGAATTGTCTTTGCTTTTCTTGAAATTTCATTTATTGTAATTTTTTTGGTTGAGACCTGCTCTACTAAATTCTCATTATCAGGGTCATAAAAACCTGCCTCGCCGGCAGGCAGGTCTATATCTTTTCCGTTTACAATTTTCCCAAGAACCGTACCCTTTTCTCTAATTGTTTGCGTTAAAAATCTTGTATCTTTTATTTCAAGCGCTGGAATTCCTTCTTCTTTTAGCCACTCGCCTAAAGTTTTTCTACTCTGAAAATGATAAGGAGTATCTATGTACGTTGAAACTATAAGTCCTGAAATCATAATTTTATCTGCCTCCCAAAATTTCTTATCAGGAATTCCATAATTTCCGACTAAGGGATAAGTGAGAATTAGAATTTGGCCCTTGTAGGACGGATCCGTTAGGGATTCAGGGTAACCCATCATACCCGTAGAGAAAACTACTTCTCCAGCCGTAGATACGTTTGCTCCGAAGCTTTTTCCTGTAAAGCTTAATCCATTTTTCAGAACTAACTTATTCATAAAATTCAATCTGTCATCCTGAACTTGATTCAGGATCTGGATGCTGAAATGAATTCAGCATGACATTGCATTTATTTCCCAAGTATTAATGCAATGAGGGCCATTCTTATATACATTCCATTTCTAACTTCTGATCTAAGATACTGAGCGCGTGGATCTTGATCAACATCAGGGGTTATTTCTCCAATTCTAGGAAGTGGATGCATGAAGATTGTATTTTTTCCTGCCCGCTCATTTATAAGCTTTGTATCTAAGATGAATTTATTTTTTACCTTTTCGTATTCTTTTATATTTTTAAATCTTTCTTTTTGGACCCTGGTCCAATACCAGAAATCTGCATTTTTTGGAATGTCTTTTTCAGAATCTATTTCATGTATTTTTAGCTTTACACCCTTGGGGTGTAAAGCTAATTTTTCAAATGATTTTCGATCAGAAGAACTCAGTCGGAGTTCTTTTGGAGACAAAAGATAAAGAGTGTTATTTTTGTATTTCGAAAGCCCCCGAATTAAAGAGTGAACTGTCCGGCCGTTTAACATATCTCCTGCCAGAACTCCGGTTAGACCCTCAAGCTTATGAGCATGATCATTAATTGTCATCATATCTAAAAGCGCTTGGGTTGGATGCTCTCCTATTCCGTCCCCGGCGTTTACAACTGGAACAAATTGCGCAGCCTCTGCTGCTTTTAGTGCGGTTCCAGCTTCAGGATGTCTGATCACAATTGCGTCGCAATATGATTCAAAAACTCTCATGGTGTCTTCCAGGGTTTCACCCTTAGAAACAGAAGAAAAAACCTGCGGATTAAGAATTTCTACTGTCGCACCCCCTAATTGTTTTACCGCAGCTCCGAATGAGCCGAAAGTTCTGCTTGATGGTTCATAAAAAATAAGGGTAACTATGTTACCCTTGAGAATATCTGATGGTCTTGCATTCTTTGCAATCCCACGCATCTTAGAGGCTTGCTTAAAGAGAATATTAATATCAAGAGGAGTAAATTGGTCTAGTGACAAAATGTCTTTGCCTTTAAAGTTTCCATCTATAGAGTTATCGGAGTTACTTTTAGCCATAAAAAATCCCTTCGCTAACGCTAAGGGTAATCCAGAATCGTCAATTAGACTGCCAACGCGTTCTGGAATTTAATTCTACCAAACAGGTTTTAAAGGGTCAACGACTAATTTTTTTTTGCTAAAATATATAGATGAAAAGAGCATTTTCTGCATTTTTTTGTCTTTTAGTTATTTTTCTTGGCGGAATAGGACTTTATTATCATCACGAAAAAACAAATGCTAAAAATATAGCTTCTCCACTTCCCGAGGATTTAAGTAAGAATAACAATTCTGAAATTACCAGTCTGGATTTTTGGCTTCCAAGCCTCTTTGGCTTATTTGATTCTAATGAAGTACCCGAATTATCTGCCAAATCTGCTCTAGTTTATGATTTAACAGATGAAGTAACTGTTTATGAAAAAAATTCTCAGGAAAAATTTCCAATGGCCTCCATTACGAAGCTAATGACTGCAGTTGTTGCAATTGATCATAAAAGATCCGATGACAGGTATGTTGCATATGAAGAAGCTCTCGTTGGAGAAAATACCATAGGTCTTTCAGCGGGAGAAGTTATGACACTTGAAGAGCTTCTATACGGAGTTTTTATGTATTCAGCAAATGACGCAGCCGAAACTCTAGCGATTAATACTATGGATCGAAGTGAGTTTATAAATACCATGAATAAGAAAGCTAAAGCCATAGGACTTACTAACACTAATTTTACAAATCCCACGGGTCTTCAAGGCGACGGAAATCAATACACAACTGCGTATGACTTATTAGTGTTAGCCCGCTATGTCGTTTCAAATTACCCCCAAATCATAAAAGCTTCTTCAACGAAAGAAATTGTTCTAGAAGAGTCTATGGATCATTATGAGTACCACTTGTATAATCAGCTTAATCTAATTACGAGCTATCCCGGGGTTAAAGGATTGAAAGACGGTTACACGCCTGAAGCTGGTCTATGTTTGGTTACGTACTTGGAATATGATGGTCATAAGATGATAGGAATAATCTTGGGAAGTGAAAATAGAAGAGCGGAAATGAAAGACTTACTTGATTATTCACTAACCAAACAAGGAGTTAAGCCACCGGCTCATGACTAAGTTTTAGAATTTCGTTTGCCTTGAATACTTCCGGTTTAGTATAATACTTCTTGCGCCGCGGTGGTGGAATGGTAGACACGAAGGCCTTAAGAGCCTTTTCCCTCACGGGAGTGGAGGTTCGAGTCCTCTTCGCGGTACTCTGCAAAGCAGAGTTCTTAAGTTAAAAAAGCAATACTTAGGTAAAAGGCAGATAAAAAGGCCTTATATGTACAAAGTTTACATCTTGGAAAGCGAAAGACTTCCAGGGAAAACTTACGTAGGATTAACAATTAAGAAGATAGAAGAGAGGCTGAAAGAACATAATCTGGGCCAATCTAAAGCTAGTAAGCCTTATCTTCCTTGGAAATTAATCTATTACGAGAACTTTTATTGTGAGCTTTGCGCAGATAAGAGAGAGCAGTTTTTAAAGTCCGGTTTTGGATATAGGTTTAGAAAACTTATATTGGAAAATTACACTAAACTTTAATAGACTTAGAGTAGAACACTAGAGTTCTGCTCTGCAGAACGGGGAATAGCTCAGTTGGAAGAGCGCGCGGTTTGGGACCGTGAGGTCGGAGGTT
>CAYILI010000016.1:0-18051 GCA_964364105.1 uncultured Gammaproteobacteria bacterium
GTTTTCCAACAGTTACAGAAGCCGCGGATACTGTCTTAAGCCTTACATCTGACGGGGTGGATATTTATCTATTTTATGTTTTAGATCCGGGAACGAATTCCCTGGTTTTCCGGCGGTGCACGGGCTCCGGTGGAGGATTAGGGGGAATCTGCGATAATGCTTCTGATTGGGGAAGTGAGAAAACGCTGGATAACGGAACAGATAATACTCATCCCCAGGCTGTGGTAACAAAAGTGACAGGAGACACAGTGGCAATTGATACTATTTTTACAACTACCACCGCTCCTGCAGTAGAATATGAGCGTCACTATGTGGATTTGATGGATAAAACAGTAACTGTCGCCGTCAGTGGCGATGATGCATATGAAAGAAATTGTATTTCTGGAACTGACGATCAAGATATAACTGCTACTACTGTAAAATTAGGTAGAGAAGCAGCTGATGCCAGTTGTGTATCGAGTGTTGACTCTGAAAATCATATCGGCTTGCGGTTTCCAAATATAACTGTTGCTCAAGGAGCAGCAATTTCTTCTGCTTATGTTGATCTTAGAGTAACAACTAGAACAGGAACAGGGGCAATTGATTTCACTATCTATGGGGAAGATGCGGATAATTCTTCTGCTTTTACAGCATTTACAGACTGTGCTGATCCATGTGCAAATGGTGTCAATACCAGGACCAAAACTACTTCTAGTACTGTTCAATCCGTAGATTTTGTCACTAACACCTATAGAATTGATGTTACTGATTTAGTTCAGGAAATAGTATGCCGTGGAGCTAGCAATGTACAGCCATGTGTTGGAGATTTTAATGGATCGGGTACGTGGGCTTCCGGGAATGCCTTAACTCTTCTTTTAATATCTGCTGAGGGAGGTGCTGATAACAATATTTTGGCTGTTTCTCAGGATGATACCTCTACTACTATGCTTGATCCGACACTTCAGATAAATGTGGAGCCAACTGGGACTACTGGAAAGAATTATTCCATGGGGTCAGCTACTCAGCTGGCTACTGGATCTGCGAGTATTGCTGTGGCTGATCTGGATCATCCTTTGTCATCTTCAGAATTCGGAGCAGTAGCGACAAATGATACAAATTATGCTTCTGTTTCAGCTGTTACTGCACATGCCTCTTCTTCTGCACAGCCTGCATTTATGTTTAAGGTAAATAATCCGGATAATAGTATATTCTGGATTGATTCTTCTGCGGTAGTTAAATCGACCGTAGCCACTAGCACTAAGCCAGTTTATTTACAGGTTTATAGGGGAGGAGCTACAGATAATTGGGTAACTATGGCCACTAACAATAGTACTGCCGCGGATACTGAATTTACACTTACCTCGCCTACTATTTCTGCAAATACTTCTGAGTATTACTTTAATGAAACTCCGGGAATCGGGACCCGCTACGCTGAGTGTACCATTTTTACCGCTAATTGCTGGACTTACTGGAGAGTGTATCAGGAGGCCCCCACAACAAGTTTAAATGAGGTATTGAGTATAGATTATGTAAGCGTAATTTTTACAGGTCCTGATAAAGTGGCTTTTAGTAACTCAGCCCGGACTCTCATCAAAGGAGTATGCAACGCCACAGCAAGTGTATTTACTATGGAGATTCAATCAGGCGCGACTCCTTTCAATCCATTTTCAACAACTGTTGTACGTGTTACTTCAGATTCTTCAAGTTATACAATTTATTCAGATAATACATGTTTGACTTCAGTTACAAATGGTGATTTTACATATACTACAAGTGAAAACACTAAAAGCGTATACATAGTTGATAATGGTAATTCTCCCGGCACGAAGACGCTTACAGGAACAAGACAATCAGGAGATGTGCTTACTACCGGTACACAGAATTACACCCTTAATGGACCTGATAAAGTGGTTTTTAGTAACTCATCCCGGTCTTTTTTACAAGGTTGTAACGGGACAGCAAATGTATTTACTATGGAACTTCAATCAGGCACAACTCTTTCCACTCCTTTTGCCAGTACCGTCGTCAGAGTTACCTCAGATTCTAATAACTATACAATTTATTCAGATAATACATGTTTGACTCCGGTTACAAATGGTGATTTTACATATACTACAAGCGAAAACACGAAAAGCGTATATATAAGAGATTTAGGTACAAATGTAGGTACTAAGACGCTTACAGGAACAAGACAATCAGGAGATGTGCTTACTACCGGTACACAGAATTACACATTAATGTCACCATCTACGCGTATAAAAGGTTCCCCGAGGATTAGGGGAGGAACAAGGATTAACTAAAGCGAATAAGTATCTTGTATTTGGTATATAGTATTTAGTATATGGGTGATAGGATTCAATCATTTACTGATCTTACAGTTTGGAAAGAGGCGCATAAATTGGTTATCTTAAATCTAGTTTATTTAAGGAAATTGCAGATCATATTTCAAGTAGTGAATACAAAATACAAAATACAAAATACCAGATACTTACTCGGTTTGCAGGCCTAGTTGGCAATCGTGGACATAGTAGGGTTGGAACTTTAGACATTCTTTTAGTCTTTCTTTTGCATCTTGTGTTTGCTGCGCAATTCTTACTCCTGCGGCTTTTGCGCAAGCAGGGCGCTCTTCCGGATCAAGAGAAAGGCATGTTTTTGCATCTTGTGTAATCCCATCGCTAAATGTGTTTTCAGCAGCTCTTGTAGAGAAATTAGGTGTTGTTTTTTGAGCTAAAGTTACAAGTAAAAGGAGGATTAGCATAGACTGAATTAAAACAAGAATTCCTAAATGTTTTTTACCTGTTTTGTTGTAGATCATTTTTAATTTATTCATATTAATCTTCATCTCCTTCATCGTCATCTTCATCATCTTTATTATTACTCTTAGATTTGGTGACTTCGAAATCTTTTGCAGTTATGAGAGAATCGTTTACATGAACCTCTAGCTTATATTTTCCTTCGCTTTTTACTTTAACTTCTCCTTGATAAATCTCTTTCTTTTGTTTAATGCCTTTCTTTAGAGTATCGGTGGATAAAGTTTGACCGCCTGAATTTTTTAGAATAACTTCCAATGAATCAATTTGAGGGGAATTTTTAACTGAGAAAGCATATTTTACATTTTTCTTGGTGGTTTGGGCAGGTGGCTCAAGCCAATCCACTATTGTACTTATTCGGGGCGCAGATATTCCATATAAAGAGAAATGGTTTAGTGAAATATCCATCCAATTTTGGGCAGCATTTCTTGAGGTTACTGTCTGAGCTGTCCAGGTGGATGTTAGCGAATCCCAAACCCATGGTTTAAGCTGCGCTTCATCGGCTCCGGCAACTTCTGCATCCGTATAAAATATTCTGGCTGTAGCAGGAGTAGAGAACGTAAGCCCGTCAGGTCTAAAAGTATATGCTTTTGGAATAGTAACCTGAGTTGGGCTAACGCTTTCAGGCACCGGACCTACCTGAATACCAATTTGTGTAGCTGCAGCTAGAGCGCCGTTTGGGACTGTAAGGGTTACTTGATTTATGTTAAACGGATTTGCAGTAATTGTTCCTCCGGTAGTTGGTACAGTTTGGACTGTTCCTTCCTGAACTCTATACATAAGTTCCCATCGTCCTGTTGTAGGATGTTTTTCTGCCCACATAAAATGTTGATTATCCCAGATATCAGGATAAACAAAAGGACTATCAGCGTCATTATTATTTAAGTCTACATCCTGGGCCGCTTGCCAGGTGCTTGATATAAAACTTCTGTATTTTAGATCAATTAAATTGTCGGCTGAGTCTTTTTCTCCCCAACCTATATGTGCTCTTTCTTTGGAATCTGTTGTAACTCCCATGATAGGATAGCCCCAGCGAGATCTCTGGCCAGATGTGGTAAGAGCAACCGGCAATTGCCAGACCCCTCCCTGAGTCCATCTTACGTTTACTGACGTATCAGTGACTTCATACCAAGTGATAAACACCTCACCTGCAGGAGTTGCACCTAGCCTGGTGCTTTCCATATTTCCTGAGTCATTTACCTTAAAAGGAGTAGAGAATACGTTGTTTGTTAATTTTCTGTAATGTAAAGATTGTGTAAATGACCAATAAACCAAATGGATATTTCCCGCATCATCATCTTTTACATCCACCCATTGGGAATCAATAATATTTGCTCCTGCTTCATTTAGAGAAATTAATTGTGGTGTAGTCCAGGCGCCCAGGGTAAATCTGGTCCAATAAATTGAGTCTTTATACCCGTCTGTATTTGCAGTGAAGAAAACATTTGGTTCATTGCTTGAATTTATTGCAATTCTTGCAAATCTTGAGGCAATTGTGCCTGCTGGAGCAGGTAGGGTAGAAACAGCTGACCAGACGCCTGCGGACGAACGGGTTTTGTAAGCAACAATAGGTAGTCCTGATCCCTGTTGGCAGGGGGGTGGATTCCCATTAGCGCATTGCCCGTAAGTCGCATCATCCCAGACCACACGGACTGTGTCAGTTGAGTCGACTGCAATTGACGGATTGGAGGCGAAATCCGTATTTTCGGAAATTTTAAGAGGGGTAGACCATGTATCTCCGTTCCAACGGGAATAATAAATTCCTGGATTTACTCCTGTCCAAACCTGACCCGGAGTTAGTTCCTGCCAGACGGCGTGGAGATAGCCTTTTGAGTCTGTGACTGTAACAGGGTTTATGACGTCGTTTGAAGAATTGGAAATTTTTACTGGGTTTCCTAAAGCGTATGCTTTATTGGTTAATAGTAAGCCTGTCGATACGGTAATAATTAAAAAAGAAAAGATGAAAATCAGTTTAGATTGCATTGATAAAATAAGAGCTAATATTGGTATAGCGTAGTTTGAGTTGTTTTGTCAACAGCTAAATTATTGTGATTGAGATTAGGAGAGTCAAGTGGTGCTAATGCTCCCTGTACGCGTGGGCTTTAGGTAATTGGATCAAGAAATTATTCAAAAGGTTTATTTATGCTAATAGAACAGCAAGTTTTTTTGACCTAGAGCATTCATTTTCTTCTGTTGAATACGTTCGGGCTGAGCGAAATGATAATAATTGTGTAGTTATTTCTGGGGGATCTAAATTCAAATGGTTCAACCTCCGCAGTTAAAGGAAATTAAAAGTTGAAAAGTCAAAAGAAATTTGTCTACTAGTAAAGAGATACGAGCATTTACCCCTTCCAGGGTAAACCCGCACATTTTGTTTTTATAGACTCAAAGGATACAAGCACCTGCCCAATGCTTGTATCCAGTTCAATCTACAAATTAAAATATGCGGAGCCTGCCTCCCGTAGAATCTTGCCGTTCGACTTTTCAGAACTATTCGTTCACGCCTCACGGAGCGATTTGACGGGACAAGGCAATGCTTGTATCCCATTTCAATCTACAAATTAATGTACGAAAAGCAATGCTCCTCCTTCGTTCGCTTTAAGGCGAACTTCGAAGGACAAGCCGTATCCCTATACCAATAAGCAAAAATTCATTTAAAAACTGGTGAATTATCCAGTTGTGACAATGTAAATCGCATTTTCTGGCCTCACTTATTTTTCTTGACAAGGGTTCTATTCTCTGATAAAAATTTAGTTGGCATTTAGTTTTATTCCTGCCTGAAAAACTAAATGTTATTTTGAAGAGCATTGCTTTTCGTACCTTGTATTTATCATCCTGAGTAACGAAAGCGATGCTCTTTTTTTGTCAAAAAGAATAAAACCTCAACTTATAAAAGTACTACCGGTAACTCAATTCCCTTATCTGTCAATTTTCTGAATTGTTCTCTTCCAAGTCTTATTAAAGCTTCTTCTCTAGAGTTAGTAGATTTTGAATTTTTTCTTCTTAAAAGTGAAAAGAATTGATTAATCATAACTCTCTGAATTTTAACACACCCTGTCAATAGTGTCAAACCTATAGCAAAGTGAGGTAGTAAAAACCCTAGACCCGTAGTAAAAAGGATATGATTTAGATTGATTTGGCGGGATAAATTTTTTTAGAAAAAAAATGGGGATAACTCGTTGATAAAATATCAACGAGAAATTCTAATATCTAATTTCGAAACTCGAAACAATACTAAAATTTGAATTTTCTAATGTTTAAATATTGGAATTTATTTCGGATTTAGTGTTTTGGATTTAGAATTTAGCTTTGGCGGAGGATGGGGGAGAAAAGTGTTTTTAGTGAAGGTTTGTACTCATAATTTGTAGTGGAGTCAAACAGAATTTTTATGAAAGAAAGCTTTTTCTCGAGATTAATAATCTGTTTATTATCTTTAGTTAATTGCCGTGCATTTAACAGATTGTCTTTAAGATTTGCGAGTTCTTTGTAGATACCGATCTTCATAAACACATCTACGTATACAAAAGGGTAGTGGGTGTTCTTTTTAAATTTGAGTATGTCTTTGGGAAGTCTTGTTTTATCCACCATAGCTGTTTCAAACTTCATGGAAGCTCCAGCTACTAGTTGTCTATAGATATCAACGTGAATTTGGGGGAACTCTGTTTTCGAAAGCTTTTTATTATCTTTATCTATTAGTATAGCCTGGGATCCAACAGCCGCGACTTTAGGGTTTTCTACGAGAAACTTAACTTGTTTGCTTATTCTGGTTTTTAAAGCGATACCTTGAGAATCCATGAAGGCTATGTAGTCACCTTTAGAAAGTGATATTAGGCGATTTAGGGTAGAGGCAAGACCGTATCTTTGAAGGTTTGAGTAGACGCGAAGTCTTTTATCGATCTTTTTATAGCGTCTTAATATTTTAAGGCTTTCATCTCCAAGATAATCAACAACCGCGATAATCTCTATGTTTTTATAGCTTTGGGAGGAGAGGCTTTCTAAACAGCTCTCAAGATGCTTTTCTGATTTATATACTGGTAATACAATTGAAACTAATGGATTATTATTCATATTTTTTTGGGAGAAAAATCTACTGGGACCCTTACAGGGTGAGCAGGAGCGTTATGTTGTTATTTAGATAAATTATATCCCCTTGAATTTGTAAAGTCAAATAAATTGTGCATGTAATTTAATAAAATCATAGAGTCTCGAACTATTAACTATCTATTCAAAAGATATCAATTAAATCTTTTTTCTGATGTAAAATCCTGCTAATCCTAGAGGTAAAAGTGATAATAAAGCTAAAGCAGAAGGTCCCGTTGCAGGAGTTTGTGTCATTCCAAGTGGCGCTTCCATAACAGGGAATCCACCTTTAGTTGTAGGCTGATTTGTTTGAGCCTGTGAAGCTAGATTTTCTATGTATACACTTTTTTCAAGACAAAATCTAGAATTATCATCTGCTTTTAGAGCGCTACTTCTTACTGATGCATAATTTACTACGCATGTTGATTTTTCAATGTTATTAACGGTTCCAACTACCATGAAATCTCTAGATTCATTTGGTTTTAGATTATTAAATCTGAAGCTAAGAGTTCTTGTTTTTGCATCAAAATTACCTGGTCCTGAGGTGTAAATGATATATGCAGGTAATTTATCGATTACTGTAACTTCTTTTAAAGTTTCTTTTACTTTATTTGTAATAGTTAATTGGAAAGTAATTGTATCCGAAGCTTTATATTTAGCTTGAGATTGAGTTAAGTTGTCAACGAATTTACCGGAGTTAGGTGCTTTAACTTTTTTATCTATAGAAATTTTATCCTGGGGAAGACAGCTCTCACCGCCACCATAAATAGGTTTGCAGTTTTCTACTACTCCAGCAGCATTAACATTAATAGGCGCCAAAAGCGCAAAAACTATTGTTAATACTATAATCACAAGCTTTCTCATACCGAGGAGCGCATTTTAACAAAACTCTGGGCCTATGTCAAACATTCTTCTTGACCCCACTTAGCTTACCGTTTGACTTTTTAGAACTATTCGTTCACGTCTCACGGAGCGCTTTGAGAGGGGTCTTCGTCGGGAGAGCCTGTCTTGAATCTCCCTCCTTGACAAAATCTAGGCATTATGATGTATAATACATCTGGCTTCAGTCGCGTGCCCGCGATTTCGCAAATTTTCAATTTTCAATTTCCAATTTAAATTTTATACTGTTTTAAATAATATCTAGTAACTAGTATCTAACAACTAATTAATATGCCAGTAAAGAAAAAAGTACATGTACAGTTAGCTGATGAAAATCAGGATGATCAAATTTTAGAACCGGCTCAAAACTCAGAAGAGTTATCGGCTGTAGATTCCTTAGTGGGTTCTGCAGAGCCAAGTTCCGTCCGGAACCTGGCAGAGCAGAATTCAGATCAAGAGGTTTTACCTGAGCCTAGAATTGAAGCAAATGATGCGGATAATACTTCTTTTGATCCAGTTAGCCAATCAAATGATCAGCCTGCGCAATCATTTGATAATTCAAACCAGAGACCAGTCAACAATAACTACTCTTCTTACCGCGAGCCACGTCAGGAACAAGCTTATGAGGTTTCAGGTTATTTAGACATTCAGCCAGAAGGACATGGATTTCTCCGCCCTAAATTTATTCCCTCAGCTAGAGATATCTATATTTCTCAATCTCAAATTAGAAGATTTATGCTTCGCTCAGGTGATTTAGTAGAAGGTCTTGGAAGGCCACCTAAGGACACAGAGAGATACTTTGGATTACTAAAGGTAGA
This sequence comes from uncultured Gammaproteobacteria bacterium, assembly GCA_964364105.1. Classification (GTDB taxonomy): domain Bacteria; phylum Patescibacteriota; class Microgenomatia; order Levybacterales; family UBA12049; genus 2-01-FULL-39-10-A. Next base: position 8,567 of record CAYILI010000016.1, read on the forward strand.
AAAGGTTAATGAGCTTCCAGCAGAAGAAAGTTTGCGAAGAGAATACTTTGATGATTTGACTCCAATTTATCCTGCAAAACAGGTAATTCTCACAACAGGTAAAACTCCACTCTCAACCAGAATGATAGACCTTATGGCGCCAATCGGTTTTGGACAGCGCGCAATGGTAGTTTCTCCTCCAAAAGCTGGAAAAACAACAATTCTTAAGGAAATCGCGGCTGGAATTTCTCAAAACTTTCCTAAAGTTCATCTAATGGCAGCTTTAATCGGAGAGCGCCCTGAGGAGGTAACTGATATTTCAAGTTCAGTTAAAGGAGACGTTATAGCTTCAAATTTCGACGAACCGCCTGAGAATCAGACACGTGTCGCTGAAATTACTCTCGAAAGAGCAAAAAGATTAGTCGAAATGGGAACAGATGTAGTTATTTTACTTGACTCTATTACTAGACTAGCCCGCGCATATAACCTAGCTGTTGCTCCTTCAGGAAGAACTCTTTCGGGAGGATTTGATCCAGCAGCTTTGTGGCCAGCAAAAAGATTTTTTGGAGCAGCCAGAAATTGTAAGGAAGGCGGATCTTTAACAATTATTGGAACTGCGCTGGTAGATACTGGTTCTCGTATGGATGATCTTATTTATGAAGAGTTTAAAGGAACAGGGAATTCTGAAATTCATCTTGATCGAAGATTGGCCGAGAAGAGAATTTTCCCAGCAATTGATGTTGACAGATCAGGAACTCGCCAGGAAGAATTAATTTTATCACCCGAACAGCTTAAAAAGACCGTGACTCTTAGACGTATGCTTTCAATGCTTGGAGATGGAGAGGGAACAGCGACTATGATCGAGAGACTTCCCGGAACTGAAACAAACGACGAATTCCTGGATAGCCTCGGAAAAAGCTAAAATTTCTCCTATGTCATCCTGAATTTATTTCAGGATCTAGATCCCGAAACGAGTTCGGGATGACAGGAGAAGTTGATTTGACTTGAAACTCCAACTTTTGGTATCATTGAGGCTATCTCCATGCTTAAAAAACACCCATTTTTGGCAAAAAATCCAATTGATAGATTTATTATTCAGTTCACTCAGTTTACTGAATTTTTTTCAAAATATCTTAAAAAGAAGGTAGTTAGAACATCTATCTATTTTGAGAAGAATAAGAACATGCTTGTTAAATTCTTCATGATGAAGAGAGGCCGTTATAACCGGCCTTTTTTGCATATTTCCGCTATGGCAGTTCTAGGAATTGGTATGGCTTTCTCCCCAATTATTGCTGGAACATATCCGGTTTTTTCACAGGAATCTCAAAATCCTGAAACACAAGAGCCTCAAAAACAGTCAATTATCGTTGGAGATAATGTTTTTTCTACAGATATTTCGAGAAAGCCGAGAGATAAGGTTATAACTTATACAGTCCAAAAAGGAGACACCCTTTCAACTATTGCGAGTAAGTTTGGAGTGTCCGTTGAAACCATTCAATGGGAAAATGATCTAGCGGGAGAGGGAATTGTGGTAGGGGATGAGCTTTCGATTTTACCCGTGACAGGACTTTCATATAAAGTTACGCAGGGAGAAACAATTTATACAATTGCTAAGAAATTAGATACAGAGCCTCAGAAGATAGTAGATTTTCCTTTTAATGATTTCGCAAATCCAGAAACATTTTCACTTGTCGCCGGCCAAACTCTTATAGTTCCGGACGGAGTTAAGCCTGAAGAGCAGTCTACCTATGTTCGTCCACGCCCTGCTGTTTTTGCTCAGAGTCCTTCATCTGTTTCCTCGGCTGGTTTTGCATGGCCAGTAAGAGGCGGAGTTTCTCAATATCCAGCTTGGTATCATATGGCGCTTGATATTACAGCTGACTTCGGAACTCCAATCGTCGCAGCTAATACGGGAACAGTCAGTAATGTAATTGCGGGCACTTGGGATGGAGGATATGGAAATAATGTCTACATCGACTCAGGGAATGGTTATAGAAGTCACTACGCTCATATGTCAGCGATTTATGTAAGTCCAGGTCAGTCAGTGGTAGCAGGAAAGACTGTGATCGGAACTGTGGGTCTTACAGGAAGAACGACTGGGCCGCACGTTCATTTTGAGATAATCCAAAACGGAGTACTTGTAAATCCTCTCGGATTTTTACAGTAATTAGTAAGTAGATACTAGGTTTGTCTTATTGTTGTGGACCAAAGGAGACTTGAACTCCCCGCCTCAGCAATGCGAATGCTGCGCTCTACCAGATGAGCTATTGGCCCGGTTAATTACTTAATGAATCTTCTTAGATCTTGAATTTCCATTGCAGCTTGCTTCAAGATGCTTTGAAATGTTCCGGAGGCTATTTCTTTATGTTTTGGAACGATAACTGTTTGTAGTTTTCCAAATCTGATTCCTCTAAGTTTTACATGGCTTCCTTTTGTTGAAACTATATAAAAATCAGCTCGAATAAGTGCTTTAATTATTTTCTGGCCTGAATAAAGCTTTGCCATTAGCTTATCAATACTTTTTGGGATCTTACGTTTTCTATTAGAGGAAAAGAAATGTTCTTCTTAGGTTCATCTTCAAGATAAAGTTCCAATGCCTCTTTCAAATTATCAATAGCTTCTTTTCTTGTTTTTCCTTGGGATGCAAGTTCAATCTCCAGAAATTTAGCCACGAAAATTTTACTTTCTTTCCAAACAATAGTGTGTAGGGTTTGTGATTTCATAAGATAATTATAACACTCCAAATAATGTCTGTAAATCCGAATACTAGATACGAAATACCATATACGCTATACTACGAAAAAGGGTTTTCCCTGAAGGGCTCATAGCTCAGTTGGTAGAGTGCTTCTATGGCATAGAAGAGGTCAGGGGTTCGAATCCCCTTGGGTCCACAGAACTCCGCAAGCGGATTCTGTGCAAGCACTAAAATCTAGCGAAATTTTTCAGTGTAAACATTGCGAATTTGCTATTTCATAGGCATTTATAATATAATCCCCTTAGTAGCCCATGGAAACTAAATAAGTTCTCTGGGAAAATAGATGAACATATCCCAGAGGAGAGCCTCAAAACATATAATTTTTTCCAATCATGACTTTTTTTTGATTCGTTTTTTGATGGATTAAAAAAGGTAAGAGGAGGTGAAAAAATTAGCAATTAGCAATTAGCAATTAGCAATTAGTTAAAACTAAATGCCGGAAGCTAAAAGCTAAAAGCCAAAAAAGTATGGCATTTCAAGATCAAAATTTAACATGTCGCGATTGTGGAAATCAATTCGTTTGGACTGCATCAGAACAAGAGTTCTATCAGTCTAAAGGGTTCCAAAACGCACCTGTCAGATGCCCTTCATGCAGACAAGCTAAAAAAGCTAGGATGGAAGGCGGACGCGGTGGAAACGATGGTGGACCAAGACAAATGTTTGAAATAACCTGTTCAAATTGCGGCAGAAAAGATTCAGTTCCTTTCCAACCGAGAGGCGACAGGCCAGTTCTTTGCGGAGATTGTTTCAGAAAACAAAGAGATAATGGAGGAGACGGACGTCCCTCACATGACTCTAGACCTTCTAGAGACCAAGCTCCTGAGGACCAACCCCAAGAGTAATTACTCTTCCAAAAAATTAACGAGAGCGTCTTAGCTGGCGTATTTTTTGGTACTAATTTTCATTATCCTCCTGTCATATTGAATTCATTGCGGACTTGATCCGCAATCTAGGGTTTCCTGGATCCTGAAACCAGTTCAGGATGACACGACTATGGGGTCGGAGAAGGGGCTGGGGAAGTTCTTGGGCTTGGTGTTGGACTATTTGATGGCTTTGGTGCAGGAATCTGAACAGGTGGATCTTGTTCTGGTAGTTGTGCTTGTGGCTGGCTTATTCCGATTGGTGAATCTCCTGATTGTGCAACAGGAGTTGAGCTTATTTTAGCCTCAATTGCTGCGATTTCGTTATTGATAACGTCCAAGCTTGCTTTGTCCGCAGTTACTAAATTCCTTACTGTTTGGTACTGAACTAATGCATTCTGGAGATCGCCCTTTTGCTCTAATGCGTGTCCTAAGTTGTAGTATGCGTTAGCATAATCAGGTTTTAGTTGAGCTGCAACCTGGAATTGTCTGATAGCTTCATCCCATTGTCCAAGTTGATAAAAAATTCCACCATAATTAATGTATTCCTGTGGATTGTTTGGATCGAGAAGAATCGCCTGTTGGTTAGCAAATACTGCAAACTGATCAGCATTTTGTCCAAATCCGATAAGACTTCTGTAGATTGATGAAAGATTCTGCCAATTTATAGCTGTTTGAGGGGATATGGTGGTCGCATTTCTTCCGCTATTTATTGACTGCTGAATAAGTTGGTAGATGGTTTGTTGGGTTTCTGCGTTTACAGTTGTGCCCTGTGGAACACTTAAGGCCAGATTATTCGCAAGAGTTAAGTTGATTTGTGAGAATATTCTATGGAATCCATCTCGCTGCTGGAACATATTTATTGCTCTTGTTTGGAGCTGGTATGTTTTTTGAGCATCATTGGCAGCTGCAGCTACGAATGACTGTTGGAATAGATAATCAGAAACGAAGAACTTAACGGTTACAAATCCAATTAAGCCTACAAATATCACAGTTCCTAAGAATACTCCAATTGGAAGTAGGTTCTCATGTTCTGAGTCGCGTCTTGCGTTTGGATCAGTTAAAGCAAACACACCCTTTTTAAGAGTAACTAATTTAAGTTCTACGTCAAAGAATTTATGTTTTTGTCTTTCAGAAAGGCCTTGTTGTGCACTGTAAAGACCTAGTGTTACAAATAGTAGTATTAGGCTTGAAAAAGAGAAGGGGAGTATAAATGCTACTACAACTATTAAAATTAACGGGACAAATAGAGGCCTACTTCTAAATATTCTATAGGTTAAGAATAGGAATGATAAGATTCCAAGAAGACCTGTTGTAGCTATTAATTCTAATGCGAAGCTTGAGGATCTTAGGAAGGATAAGCTCCATAGTGCTTCATTAAGATTAATGGTAGCTGGCTTGAATCTTGTGAAGTCTGTTAAGTATGTTCCAAGACCTGACCCCATTAAGAATCCTTGAATTACTCTACCTGTATCTTGAGAGATTGCGGCAAATGCTGTCTGGAATCCTATTTGATATGGAAGGATTGTTGGTCTTTGAAGTGTAATTACACCTAGGATTGTTACCGCAACTCCAATAAGTATAAATAGTGATCCTGCTACAAATATAATTCTATTTTTCTCTATAACCCTTCTCTTAAGCGCAGGCCAAGCCATCATCAGGCACATACTGAGAATTACTATTAAATATATAGCTTGATCGAAAAGGCTTCCTAGAGGAGTAAAGGCTTGATTTTTAGCGAATAAGAATGGCAGGGGGTATATTTTTATATATGAAAGAACTGTTATTACAGATATGGCGATTGCACCTGCGATTAATGCTCCTGTCAGAAACATTATATCTTTTTCTTTTCGTACGCTATTTGTTATTAAGAAGAATAACAGTAGAGCAAATAAAAAAGGAACGAATGAGATAAGAGAATCAAATCTATTTACTGCAAAAATTGCGGAAAGGAATGCTGCCGTTCCGAAAAGTGCTAAAGGCAAATCAAATGGAGTTCTTCTTATCCTTACGGTTTTATTTATGAGTCCTTTTACGCCGATAAGAAGTATTCCAGCTAATACGACTATTGATAAAAGTGCTTGTTTTGGAACAACGTAGGCGTCAGTGGTAAGACTTACTATTATAATAGGGAAGAGAAATAGAAAAACTCCTAATACTAGTGTAGATAATTTCTCAATTCTGTAAGATAAAGCTGTTTTATTTTCCATTTATTAGACTACTTTATTCCAGTAAAAGTATAATGTCAAGAATAAAAATTGGACAAAACTAGATCAAAATTAGTATCTGGTATCTAGTAGCTTGTATTTTGTATCTTGACGATTCTTTTTAAACCATTTATTAGTTTGTTTACAGTTACTGTCTGTTCAGCAGTTTGCATGAAAGTTTTATTATCAATATATTTAACATCTCGGCTAATTATCAATTGATTTTGAAGCTCAGTTAAGGAGCCTTGACTCATGGTGTAGAACTGAGCTTTATCCTTGTTTGTTTTTCTGCTAAATCCTTCCGCAATATTTGAGCTTACTGAAACGGCAGCCCTTCTCATTTGTGATGTTAAACTCAAAACTTCTTTTTGAGGAAATGAATCAGTCAATTTATAAATCATTAGAACGAGCTTGTGGGCCTCCTTCCATGCGTTTAGATCTGTAAAATTTTTTATTTTTGTTTCCATACCAGATACGAAATACCAAATACAAGATACTAGTTTATGATGATCCAGTTAAAAGGTACTTTTTTGTTGATAGGATTTGAAATTCCTACGGTAAATGATTTACCCGGGACTTGTCTTAAGAGATAAACACTTTCACTTTGGGTAGATGTTTTAGTAGTTATATAGATAAGTGAATCCTGGGTAACAAGCGCATTTCTAACCGTTAATTCTTCCCGGTTTGGCTGGATATCAGCAGTACCGGCTGAGCCAGTTGCGATAACTTCAGTTGGTGATATCGCAAGCGCTTTGTTTACGATATTAAGATTAAGCTTGTTAAATGTTCCGGCTCCGGATGCATTTAGGTCTCCCTGATTGTTAACTGAGAGTAGAGCTGATGCGCTTGAATTTCTTATGACAAATGATGAATTGTGATTTTCACTTTCTCCCTCTTCATCTCTTTTGCCAAGTTCTAGAACGAAATCTCTTCCGGGAAGAGGGGATACAAAGCTTGCGAAAAGTTTTCCCTTGATCTCAATATCTTTTGCAAAATAAGCATTCCCGTCAACTTTTAGATTTCCGTCCACGTCAATTTCCACTTGGCCACCTACAAATGCTACACCGCCCTGTCTTAGCGGCTGTAATTCTAAATTGCCACCTAGCACATTGATACTTGTGTCTGCTAATGAAAGACGAGACCCGACAAATAATCTATCAGCGACTGATGCTTCATAAAAGCTTGCAGGTCCATAAGACAAAAGTCCCTGCTCAAATGTAGCTCTCATAGCCACGAGGTTATCAAAGCTAGCAGAACTAGAACCATATTGACCATTTACCATTGACCATTGACTATTTTCCGAAGCTGAAGGAGAGGCTGCATAGTAATTGTTAGTAATATAGTTTGCTGAAGCAGAGCTCGAAGCTGTAACATTTAATCCTTCGATACTGTCAGCAATGATTTTCTTTGCTCTTAGGGTTCCCGAAATCGTTGCTTCGCCGCTTACAGCTAACCGACTACTGTCTACTGCTGTAGTCTGTAGGCTGTCTGCTGTTAGCCTTCCCGAGAAAGAAGCATTGCCTTCAGCGTCAATTGAAGCAACAGCAGAACCGGATGAATTATGAATTATGAATTTTGAATCATGAGATGGGAGTTTAATGGTGAGGTTGTTATCTGAGAGGGGAGAAATAATATCCGCAGACAATTGATCATTGACTATTGACGATTGACCATTTTGCGAACCATTATTCATTAATCCTAAATCATAAATCACTGCGGTGATGTAATCGCGCATGCTTTGTCCTGCGATAGTGATATTCTCGGTTCCTATTACGATTGAGTCGGTACTAAGCTGTGAAAAATTTCCTACCGCAGAAGCTAAAGTTTCAGTTGTGAGATTTTTCACAGAGGCTGAACCGGTAACTATTAACTTTCCGGTTTCGAGATATCCAGATTTTATTCTCGCGACCAAAATATCAGAGAATGCACCAATTCTATTTACAGTTTCGCCACTTTGTCTTTTCACCTCAAAGTTATCGTCAACTGTTGGCGCTAGCGTTAAGTACCCTGCATCTGCTAATTGAACATCCGGATCATAGTGATGAATGTTTACGAAAACCATAACATCTCCGATGCCATCATTATAATATGATGAAACTGCCATTCCGACAACTCTTCCGGGTCTTGTGGCTTTCATTCCGACACCTGGAATAGAAGAGGAGGTGATCATGTCGCCAGCATTAATTGGGCCATTTTCAGTAGAAACTCTTAGTAATACTCTTCCGTTAAGCGCAACCGACATTGGATTATCTTCTTCTTTAATATTGTTTCCTGTTGAGGTGAAGTCGCCGTAATTATCAGATGTGATACCCATTAAGTTTGCCTGATAAGGTGCGGAAGTTCTAACAAGTCTTTTTGTTGTGCCTAGTTCTTTATTCCAATCAGTTGATCCATTTTCCGCAGCTCCATAGGTCATAACATCTTCTTCACCCAGTGCTACTAATTCTCCATGCTGGATTCCTTCTTCAACAGGATATCTTTCTGCATAATCTGAAGTAGGTGCGCCACTACAGTCAGTTAACTGCTTCATCGTCGCGCCATTTAGAGTAGCATTCTGCCAGCAAACTCCCGTGAGAGAGGCAACACTTAGCGCACCTACATAAGTATTTCCTGAACTATCTACTACAAATTTTGTTACACCCGATTTAGAAGCTGTAAAAATATCCTGATCTTCTATTTGATCAAAAATAGTCAGAGCTTTACCTGTAGCTCCATTTGCAAGAGGTCTACTTACATACAGTTGAGAGGTAGGAATTGTATTTGCTACGCCAACGCCCACTAATCCAGTATCAGTAATTGTGAGTTTAACAGTGCCGGCTGAGAATATTCTTAAATCATCTTGAAAAACATCAATACTATAAGAATTTATTGTAGTGTCATGATCTGCAGCCGTATATAGATCGAGCTGTCCTCCTTCTGCACTACCCGTAGTATTTCCATAAGCACTTATTATGCCACTCAATGTATCCGAAACTCCTGCTGTGATATTTGCTCCTAGCACTGCTAGACTGTCATTAATGTTAAGTGTCGTTGCTGAATAATCTGATAAAGCTCCTTCTAAAGCTACATTTCCTGATCCGTCAACAACAAATTGTGTTACACCCGATTTAGAAGCTGTAAAAATATCCTGATTCTCAATTTGATCAAAGATAGCCAGAGCTTTACCTGTTACCGGGAAGTTTGCTTCTACTGGTCTGGTGACATAAAGCTGAGATGTAGGAGTTACAGTTCCAAGCCCAAATAAATTATTTTCATTTAAAATCATACTTGCTACAGCATTTGCTCCAAATTGAATATCTTGAGTTTCTCTATTTCCAATAAGAAGTGAATTTGTAACTAAATTAGCAAAACTTAGTCCAGCTGGATCTATATTTGCAACCTGAACTGTACCTATAATAGCCCCACCCGTAGTTGTAGTGCCATCATCATTAAACAAGACATAAGCTCCTCCTGGTTCAGATGCATTATTTGAGGTGTCTGAAAATAAGTTAATTCCTGATCTTCCTTGACTTCTTATAGTTAGAACTTCATCTACACCTATTCCGCTATTTGCGCCTATTTCAAGTCTGGATTGGGGCAGAGAATTTCCTATTCCTACATTGCCCGCTCTATTAATCACAAAATGAGTTTTTCCTGATTTAGAAGCTGTAAATATATCTCCAGATGCAAATGTGTTATCTACAA
>CAYILI010000017.1:0-5612 GCA_964364105.1 uncultured Gammaproteobacteria bacterium
TATATTGATCAGAGATTAAAAGACCAACTGTTACCGATGTCCTCATCTTGTACATGGGGTTGTCTTTTCTTCATTTGATGTTATAATCCCTTTTCATGGGACGAGATTTTAAAGATTTATCAAATCCAGATCGGATTCAAGCAGTTTTAGCTGTTACTTTGGAACCTATTCCTACTAAGGGATTGGTGTTTGATCTTGCAGGAGTTGATAAGAGAGGTTTGACCAGAGATGAAAGAATACAAATTAGAACTGTTCTCACAGAGTTTGAGACAAGATCAGGTAGCGGAGCTATGCAATACGAAGTTCCGGTTGATAGGAAACAAGGAGTAATTGAAGAGCTGGGAGTAGAAATAGATTCAGTAAATGGTCAGATGGCAGACGTAATGCTCGGAATTTGGAATGAAATGAGCACAAGAGGAATTGAAAGAAGATAATTTTGTACCCCGTAGGGGAGTCGAACCCCTGATCTCAACCTTGAGAAGGTTGCGTCCTAGACCACTAGACGAACGGGGCTAGTAGCCATATTTTACCTTAAATCATCCATAAGTTCCAGTTAAGGGCATTTGTTTGATAGCGTTTTTTTTCGTATAATTTAGAGATGAACAAACCCTACCTCTCCGTAATCATTCCTTCATATAACGAGATGCCTAATCTTCGAAAAGGGGTTTTAGATAAAATTGATCATTATCTTTCGCGCCAAAGCTATTCGTATGAGGTTATAATTGTTGATGATGGTTCAGATGATGGATCTTTGGAATTTTCCGAGAGATATGCCAGGGAAAACAAGAATTTTAGAGTGATAAAAGGGTCACATTCTGGGAAAGAAGGTGCAGTGACGAAGTGAATGTTAGAGGCTCGAGGTGGGATTAGGCTATTTACTGATATGGATCAGGCGACACCTATTGAGGAGGCTGAAAAACTTTTGCCGTTTTTTAATAAAAACTTTGACGTAGTTATCGGTTCACGAAATCATAATCGAAAAGGTTCCCCATTGTCCCGTCGCGTAATGTCAAGAAGCATGATAATTCTTAGAAAAATAATGGTTGGGATTTATGAGATTGGGGATACTCAGTGTGGATTTAAAATGTTTACAGAAGAAGCCGCGGAAAAATTATTTAAAAAAATAAATACACTTCATAATGGTTTTTCTGAAATTCACGGATCAAATGTTACAGCGGGATTTGACGTAGAGCTTTTATATATGGCAAATAAAATGGGTTATAAAATTAAAGAAGTTCCAGTTGAATGGCTTTATGTCGAATCCAGAAGGGTAAGTCCAATTAAAGATTCCATAAATGGTCTGTTTGATCTCGGAAAAATTACATTAAATAAATTTTCTGGAAAATATAATTTATGATCCAAAGAATTAAGAATTACTCATTTTTATTAGTAATTCTTTTTTTATTTTTTTACTCCTTTACCCAAATTGATTTAAGCCTAACGCTTTCACAAGTTTCAATCTGGCAATTAGTACAAAAAAACTTTCAATATATCGGATATTTTAATAGGCCTTTATCTACTGGGTTGTATATTGGGGTATTGGTATTAATGTTTGGGTATTATTTATGGTATTTAAAAAATGCGATTAGAAATAAAATAAAGCTAAAACAGTTATTTATCATAATAGTACTTACTTCATTAATTCTCTCTTTCTCATATAATGCTTTTTCGTACGATTTATTTAATTATATTTTCGATGCAAAAATAGTGACCTACTATTACGAAAATCCATATTTTCATAGAGCTATGGATTATCCAACAGATCCAATGCTTTCATTTATGCGGTGGACACATAGAGTGTATCCATATGGACCTATTTGGTTGGGGTTAACTATCCCAATATCATTTATTGGACTTAATATATTTTTATTAACATTTTTCCTATTCAAATTTTTTATTGCTGCATTTTATTTGGGGTCAGTATTTTTAATTTACAAAATAAATCAAAAAATAAATCCGGATCATGCTATTTTTAACACAGCATTTTTTGCACTAAACCCACTAGTTATAATTGAAAGTCTGGTCTCATCGCATCACGACATTACTATGGTTTTTTTCGCGCTCGTTGGAATTAACTTATTCTTTTTGAGAAAAAGATTACTTGCGATCGTTCTGGTAATAATTTCTTCTCAGGTAAAAATTCCAACATTAGGATTATTAATGCCAATAGTTGTGAGTTACATTCCTTTTAAGGATAAGTTAGATAATAATAAATTTATAATTCTGTCTATTATTTCTATGTTTCTTGCGTCAGGTTACGCACTTACAAAAATAGAAATTCAACCATGGTATTTTATCTGGGTTCTTCCGTTCGTTGCACTTCTGAAGCTAAATAAATATATTATTAGCTTGAGTATTGGTTTTTCTTTAGGCCTTCTTTTAAGGTACACAGTGCTTCTTTATTTTGGTAATTGGGATGGAATCGGAGTACCAATTAGAAATGGATTAACCATAGTGACTCCGCTGGTTTGTCTATTAGCAGTTTATATATATGATAAGCTTCCAGTATCTGTGCGTACACAAGAATAATAGTTTCTTGTATAATTTATAAAGATGAATCCCGTTAGATAATAAACGGGCTTGTTTCAAAATGATTAAATATAGCAAAATATCTAACGGGATGAACTTAGTTTTAAGATATAAAAAAGAAATTCTTTTAAGCTTTTTAATTCTTATAGCATTTTTTGTTTCAAGGTTAATGCTTCTAGGAAATTTTCCAATATTCACGGACGAAGCTCTTTACATAAGATGGGCTCAAATTGCTTCACAGGATGCTAACTGGCGATTCATTTCATTAACTGATGGAAAACAGCCAATGTTGATTTGGTTTGGAATGATATTTCTAAGGCTTATTGAAGATCCTGTTATCGCTGTTAGATTAGTATCGGTAGTTGCCGGATTATTTTCTCTGATTGGCCTTTGGTTTTTAACTTATGAACTTTTTAAATCGAAAAGGGTAGCATATCTTTCAAATATTTTATATGTAGCCTATCCATTCGCAGTTGTGTATGATCGCTTAGCATTATATGACAGTTTGGTTGGGGCATTCGCAATATATGCAATTTACTTCTCAATACTTTTGGTTAGAAAATTAAAACTTGATCTAGCGCTTATTCTTGGGGGAATTTTAGGTGCGGGAATGCTTACTAAAACGAGTGCAAATTTTAGTATCATTCTTCTTCCTGTAACTTTAATTCTTTTAAATTTCAAACAAAAAAATCTTATTAAAAAATTAATTAAATGGGGGATTTTTGCGATGGTTGCAATTGTTATCTCTGAAGTTTTGTATAACTCACTTCGGCTTTCACCATTTTTTCATATTATAAAAGAGAAAAATACAATTTTTGTTTACTACCCGTTTAGTATCCCGATTAGTGACAATATTAATTTATTTTTGGGAAATTTAAGAGGGCTTTTAACCTGGCTTTTTACTTACCTAACGCCATTTTATTTAGCTTTAATTTTAGTCTCGCTAACGACAAAAAAGTTTCTTAAGGAAAAATTTATTTTAATTTGTTATTTTATTCTTCCTTTAATAGCGCTTGCGTTTTTCGGCAGAGTAGTTTTCCCAAGATTTATTTTTTTTATGAGTCTTTATCTGTTTCCTCTTGCTGCACTGGGTGCTGCTAGGATTATAGATTTATTAAATAATTATTTAAGTAAGAGAAAGATGAATAGTTATTATGTTATTTCAGCTCTCGTAATTATTTTGTTTACTCTTTATCCAGCAAAAGTTTCAATAGATTTTATCTTTAATCCTTCTAAAGCAGCAATTGCTAGCGCAGATAACGCACAGTATATTAGCGATTGGCCGGCAGGCGGCGGAGTAAAGGAGAGTGTTCAGTTTTTTAAAGAAAAATCTGAAAACGAAAAAATATTCATAGGAACTGAGGGAACTTTTGGTCTTATGCCATATGCGCTAGAGATTTATCTTGCAAATAATCCAAATGTAATTATTAAAGGTTATTGGCCAGTAGAAAAGATTCCAGAAGAAGCACTAAAGGCTTCAGAAAAAATGCCAACTTATTTTATTTTTTACCAACCATGCATTGAATGTGAATATGCAGGGGATGCGCCAGATGACTGGCCGCTTAAAAAAATATCTGAGTTTAAGAAAAACAATGGAGTTTACTATACTGTATATTCCGTTGAAAACTAATTTTAGTTGTGAGACTTGTTAAATTTTATCTTCCAGTTTTTATTTTTTCGTTATTAATTTCGATTCCTCTAATTATTCCATATATTCATCCCGGATATTTTCCAAGTCATGATGGTGAATGGGCCGTTGTGAGGTTGTCGGATATGTTCCGGACTTTAAGGGATTTTCAGATCCCGGCTAGATATAGTGGAAATTTAAATTTTGGATACGGTTATCCGTTGTTTAACTTTACTTATCCATTTCCATATTACTTAGGAGTGGGAATCCATATATTAGGACTTGGATTTGTTGAGACTGTTAAGTTAATGTTTGCTGTCACAGTTCCAGTTTCTGCTTTTTTCATGTTTTTGGCTTCCCGAAAAATATGGGGGAATAGTTGGGCTGGAATAATTAGTTCTGTACTTTATTTATATTTTCCGTACAGACTTGTGGATTTGTTTGTCAGAGGTTCAATCGGGGAAAGTTTTGCATTTATGCTTTTTCCTATAGTTCTATTCTCACTAGCGTCACTTCTTAAGAATCCTAGTTCAATGTTTTTCAAACTTCTTGGTGGAGTTTCGTACGCCGTACTAATTACCTCCCACAATATTATGGGAATTTTATTTACATTAACTTTAGGATTATTTTTTATAGGTAGTTTAAGAAAAAAAAACCCCGCGCTTTTTAAAAATTATTTGTTTGTTGTAATTTCCGGTCTGGGCTTGTCTGCGTTTTTCTGGATACCAGCACTTTTAGAGAAGGGAAATATTCTTTTGTCCCTGGTTCCAATTGCTGATAGAAATTTATATTTTGTTAATATTATTCAGCTTCTAAATTCACCATGGGGTTATGGAACGCCAACTGATCCAACTAGTCCTTTTACATATCAAACCGGATGGCCGTTTTTATTAATTCTATGTTTGATTCCGTTAATTTTCGGATTAAGAAGATTTGGAATACTAAAAAAAACAGCAAATGAAAAGTTAGCGGCAGTTTTATTTATAGGATTTTTCATTTTTACTTTTTTACTTTTTAAGGAATCAAGAATTATATGGAAACTACCACTTCTTTCAGAAATTAATTATCCTTGGGTAGTATTATCTCAACTGGGTTTGATCGCTTCAGTTATTGCAGGATTTTTATCAAACTTTAAATATTTTAAGATAGTAGGATTTGCTGTCGTTTTGTTTTCACTAGCTTTATATATCCCATTTTCAAAACCCTCAAATTATGCAGACAGAGGGGAAGGATTTTATTTTACGAATGATGCGACTACTACTTCATCAAATGAATTAATGCCTATTTGGGTTAAAAAGCAGCCAATTGAACGAAAACAAGAAAAAGTTGAAATCCTTACAGGGCAGGGAGATATAGAAAATGTTTTATTAAGCTCTAAAACAGTTTTCTTTTCAGCAATCATGAAGGAAGATGGGATTGTTCGTATTAATACAATTTACTATCCAGGATGGAATTT
>CAYILI010000017.1:5622-17392 GCA_964364105.1 uncultured Gammaproteobacteria bacterium
GAATTTAAAAATTAATGGAGAGGAAGAAAAAATAAACTATAATAATGATATGGGGCTTATGGAATTTGAATTACCTAGAGGGACACATATAGTTAGTGCTTCATTTAGTGAAACTCCTTTAAGAATGGTAAGTAATATAATTTCAATTTTAACTTTGTTTGCACTCGTATTTTTAGGAATTAAAAAATTATGGAAATTATAAAAAAGAAAATAACAACTCTCACAATTTTCATGTTAAGTATTATTACGGTTTTGTCATTTTTTAAATCTGGTTTTTTTAATATTCATGACGATGCACAAGTCCAAAGAGTCCATGAAATGAAAATAGCACTGTCTGATGGGATGTTTCCTGTTAGATGGGTTCCAGATTTAGGGTATGGATATGGCTATCCAATTTTTAATTTTTATGGACCGTTCCCATATTACATAGGAGCATTTTTTAACTTCATAGGGTTTGATGCATTAACAGCTACTAAAATTATGATTTTAATTGCAGTAATTGGATCTGCGTTTTCAATGTATCTTTTGGCGAAAGAATTCTGGGGGAAAATTGGCGGAATTGTTTCTTCAGCATTTTATGTTTATGCGCCGTATCATGCTCTGGATATTTATGTAAGAGGAGACATAGGAGAAGTTTATGCATACGCATTTATTCCGTTAGTTTTCTATGCTTTATGGAAATTTTATAAAACAAATAATTTTCTTTTTATAGTTTTGGGAAGTCTTTCTTATGCGGGGATAATTTCTTCTCATAATCTTTCTGCTTTGATGATAAGTCCATTTGTAATTTTGACTTCATTAGTTCTGCTCGGATTAAGGAAAAAAATATTAATATTATTAATTCCGGTTCTAGGAATTTTACTTGCATCATTTTATTTCCTCCCGACTCTTCTTGAAATGAACTATACAAATGTTCTCTCAACTATTGGCGGAAAAGCGCACTTTGGAGATCATTTCGTTTGCGTCAGGCAGTTTTGGGATAGTCCTTGGATGTTTGGAGGTTCAATTCCGGGATGTATTGACGGATTATCATTTAGGCTTGGAAAATTACATATTTTATTTGCTGGAGTTGCATTGCTTTCTGGAATATATCTATTCAAAAAAGAGAAAAATAAATCATCGGTGATATTCGTTTCGCTCGCTGCATTAGGTGGAGTTATGTTTTTAATGATTAGTGCATCAAGTTTAATTTGGGAAAAAGTTCCTTATATGAATTTTTTCCAATACCCATGGCGTTTCCTCTTAGCTGCTTCTTTCTTTTCTTCTTTTATTGCAGGGTCTTTTGTTTACGCGATTTCTAAAATAAATCTAAGAAAATATAATTTATTATTCTTAATTATTTATGTTGCAATTATCATTTCGCCAATAATTCTTTATTCTAAATTATTTGTTCCGCAAAATTATTTATCTAAAAGCTCAGGAGAATACACTAATAAGCATTCATTAAATTGGACAACTTCTAATATATCTGATGAGTATATGCCCAAATCATTTATGACACCAGAAACACCTTCCGAAATTATTAAAGAAAAAATAACAGGAGAAAATATTAGAATTTCCAATTTAGAAACCAAAACAAATAGAATTTTAGCAAAAATAAATTCAAATACCGAAAATGAAATTACAGTACATATTCCATATTTTCCATCGTGGAAATATTACATCGATGGAAATAGACAGGATATTAAGGAGGTTGAAACAGGAATACTTATTAAAGTTCCACGGGGAGAAAGCGAGCTAGTTGGAAAATTTGAAGAAACATACATTCAAAAAGTGGCTAATCTACTAACAATATCTGGTGTTTTAATTCTCTTTGCTGGTATAATTTATGCCAAGCGTAAGCAAAAATGAAACCAACAGTTGAGATTACAATCCCAGTCTATAACGAGGAAAAAGAGCTTGAAGTTAATTTAAATAAGCTCGTTGAATATTGCTCTAAAAATCTTACTAAATATGATTGGAAAATAACAATTGCTGATAATGCGTCAAGCGATAATACGCCAATAATCGCTGCAAATTTATCCAAAAATAATCCAAGAGTTCAACTTTTTAGATTAGAAGAAAAAGGCAGAGGAAGAGCCGTGAAAAGGGCTTGGAGTAGCTCAGAGGCTGATTATTGCGTTTATATGGATTTAGATCTATCAACTGATCTAAAACATCTTCCAAATATACTTAAAGCGCTTGAAGAGGGTTATGACATTGCGATTGGCTCCCGGCTTGCAAAAGGCGCTAAGGTAGAGGGAAGAACGATGTTGAGAGAGATTACCTCAAGAACGCTTAACTTCTTTTTTATTCAATTTTGGTTTAGAACACACTTTACAGATGCCCAATGTGGATTTAAGGGAGTAACTAAGAATATTGTTCGGGATCTTATACCAAAGGTTAAAGACAATGACTGGTTTTTTGATGGAGAGCTTCTTATTATTGGAGAAAAAAGCGGATATAAAATATTCGAAGAGCCTGTTCACTGGGTAGATAATCCTGGCTCAACTGTTAGACTTGTATCAACTATCTGGGGAGATATAAAAGTAATGTGGAGACTTTTCAAAACCCGCCCGTGGCAACAAAAAACTTAATAAATAATGGACAAACTGGACATAAAAAGTGTTTCTCAGAAAACCGTTCATGGGGTATTTGCTTTAGCAAGCAGGAGCCTAATTCTTCAGTCAATTAATTTTGTAGCCTTTATAGCAATATCTGTTATTTTATCTGCCAGAGAGCTTGGAATTTATACCGCCGTTGTTGCAATCCAGCGAGTAATTAGTTTTTTTACAGACTTTGGACTTGGAGCCGCTTTAATTCAAAAAAAAGAAGATTTAAAAAAAGAAGATATTGCAACAGTTTTTACAATTCAATTTTTAGTAACTTTTGGAATATTTTTATTATTCTTGATTTTCATTAACCAAATAAAATCCTTTTTTGGATTAAATGATGAAGGCGGAAGACTTCTTTTGGTTTTAGTCTTCACAATATTTCTTTCTTCTTTCAAGATGATTCCGTCAATTTTACTAGAGCGAAATATTAATTTTGGAAAACTTGTAATTCCTCAGATTGGGGAGTCAATCGTTTTTAATATTATTCTTATAGCATTAGTTTTAAATAAATTTGGAGTTGATAGTTATTCGTGGGCATTTTTAGCCTCAAGTCTAGTAGGAATTCCTTTATACTATTTAATTTCTCCCTGGAAACCAAAAATTGGAATTTACAAAACATCAATTAGTAACTTAAAATTTGGCGCACAGTTTCAAGCGAAGAATATTCTTGCAACAATTAAAGACGATTTCTTAACGGTAATTCTTACTAAATTTTTGTCATTTGCTCAAATCGGATACATTGGATTTGCACAGAGAATTGCGTTTTTCGTTTACCGTTATATAGTTGACAGTGTTACAAAAGTTACATTTTCTTCTTACTCAAGAATTCAGGATAATAAAGAGTTTTTGAGAACTGCGATTGAAAAGTCACTCTTTTTTACGACACTTATTCTTTTCCCGCTCCTAGGAGGCCTAATAGTAGTTTCTCCGTATATGATGGCCTACATTCCTGGATGGGCCAATAAATGGGAGCCAGCATTAATTAGCTTGATCTTTTTCTCCCTTAATGCGATAGTTTCGTCTATGTCCTCAGTTTTAGTAAACGTGCTTGATGCAACAGGGAGAGTAAAAATAACGCTAAAGCTTATGGTTTTATGGACTTTTATGACTTGGAGTATAACTCCTATTTTCATCTATCTCTGGGGCTTTAATGGAGTCGCAATTGCTTCTTTTGTCGTCACCTTAACAATCTTTATTACAATTTATTTAGTTAAGAGGGTAGTTGACTTTAATTTTATTAAAAGTATATATAAGCCTGCGATTGCAGCTATAATAATGGCACTTGGAACGTTTATACTTGCTGATTTGTTTATATATGACCTTCTAACTCTTATCTTTGTTATAATTTTAGGTGGAATAATTTATACATTTAATATTTATTTGTTGTCAGGAAAGCAAATTTTATCTGACATTAAAAAACTATATCGATAATGCAAAAACTAAGTGTCGTAATTTCAGTATTTAATGAAGAAGAAAAGATTGAAAAATGTCTTAAGTCTGTTTTGTTTGCTGATGAAATTATAGTTGTAAATAACTCTTCAACTGATAAAACAATTGATATTGCAAAAAAATATGCAGCCTCTATAATAACGCAGCCGAATGATCCGCTTCTTATTGATATTCAAAAAAACATTGGATTTAAAAAAGCGAAAAATGATTGGATTCTTTCAATTGATGCTGATGAAATTGTAACTCCTGAACTTCGTCTTGAACTTGAAGAACTTTTAAAAAATGAAAATTTAAAAAATGGTTATTTTATTCCCAGAAAAAATATTATTTTCGGAAAACAAATTGATTACACAGGCTGGTATCCAGATCATCAATTAAGGCTTTTTAGAAAAAATAAAGGGGAGTTTAAGAATAGTCATGTTCATGAAGGAATACAGGTAGACGGAGAAAAAGATTATTTAAAAGAGCATATTCTTCATTATAATTATGAAACTATTATTCAATTTATTCAAAAAAATATGATAAATTACGCACAAAACGAAGCGAATAATTTAGTAAATAAAAATTACGCGCTTACCCCGGGGGATCTTATTAGTATTCCTTGTAAGGAATTTTTAAGCAGATATTTTGCACGAAAGGGATATAAAGACGGACTTCACGGATTATTTCTTTCTCTTCTAATGGCAGCGTCTCATTTAGTGGTATTAGCAATAGTATGGGAGAAATCTGGATTTAAGAAAATTGAAAGTCGCGAGGTTTTAAAAAGTACAGAAAGAGAATTTGAAAAATTTGGAAAAGATTTAAAATATTGGATTACGAAAATTAAAACTGAAGATTCTAAGAATATTGCCGCCAAATATTTCCACAAAATAAAAGGTAAAATTTAATGAAAAAAGTTTTTATTGTGATCTTAAATTATAAAGGTCACAAAGACACCATTGAGCTTCTTGAATCTATCTCAAAAATTAAAAGAGATAGTTTTTCTCTTAATACAATTGTTGTAGATAATTTTCCCGAGGATCCAATTGAAGTTGACGTTGAAAAATATTCAAGCTTAAATCTTAAATTAATTTTTAACAATAAGAATCTAGGATTTTCTGGAGGAAACAATGTAGGAATAAAATATGCATTAGAGAATGGTGCTGATTATGTTCTTTTAATCAATAACGATACATATGTTGATCCAGATTTTGTTAGTGAATTGCTAAGAGTTGCAGAAATAGAAAAAGAAGCAGGAATAGTAGTGCCAAAAATTTATTTTGCAAAAGGTTTTGAATATCATAAAAAATATAAGGAAAACGAATTAGGAAAGGTGATTTGGTATGCGGGTGGAAATATGGACTTCGCAAATATTATTGGATATCACAGGGGAGTGGACGAAGTTGATGATGGTCAGTTTGATAAGATTGTAGAAACTCAGATAGCGAGCGGTTGTTGTCTAATGTTAAAAAGAGAGCTTTTAGAAAAAATTAAAGGTTATGATGATAAATATTTTTTGTATTATGAAGATGCAGATCTAAGTATAAGAACTATAAAAAGAGGTTATAAAATATTACTTGTTCCAAAGTCTATAATTTGGCATAAAAATGCTCAGTCAAGTGGGGGTTCGGGTTCTGGTCTTCAGGATTATTATATTTCTAGAAATAGAATGATTTTTGGATTTGAATATGGATCTCTCCGAACAAAATTTGCGCTTCTTAGAGAAAGTTTTAGACTGATTCTTATCGGTAGGCCATGGCAAAGAAGAGGAATAATAGATTTTTATATTGGAGAGTTTGGTAAAGGAAGTTATAGCTAATGAAGATAACTGGCGTAATAATTACAAAAAACGAAGAAGAAATGCTGGAGGATGCATTGAAAAGTCTAAGTTTTTGTGATGAAATTTTAGTTGTTGATAATAACTCAACTGATGGGACTTTAGGGATTGCAGAAAAGTATAAAGCAAAAATTGTTAAATCAAAAACTGCTGATTTTTCAGAACTTCGTAATTTAGGTAAAGAAAATGCATCCAATGAATATATTTTATATATCGATGCTGATGAAAGGGTAGACGATGAGCTTCGAAAAAGTATTCTGTTTGAAATAAAATCTAACTCCTCTTATTCTGCTTACAAAATTAATAGGAAAAATTTTTATTTGGGAAAAAACGAATGGCCCAAGATTGAAAAACTCGAAAGGTTATTTAAAAAAGAAAAATTAATGGGCTGGAAGGGTGAAATACACGAAAGCGCAGTGATCGATGGGGATATTGGTCAAATTAACGGTACGCTGCTTCATTTTACTCACAGAAATCTGTCTCAAATGTTAAAAAAGACTATAGTGTGGTCAGATACAGAAAGTAAAATTAGAGTTGAAGCGCATCACCCTAAGATGACATGGTGGAGGTTTCCTAGAGTTATGATTACCGCATTTTTTAAGTCGTATGTTTCTGAAAAAGGATATAAAGTGGGCTCAGCCGGGCTAATTGAGAGTATCTATCAATCATATAGTGCTTTTATTACCTATGCAGAGCTCTGGGAGGCTCAAAATAAGAAGAACTAGGGAAGGAACTTTTTTTGTTTTATTTCCTGAAGCGTAAGTCTGTTTTTAGCAAATCTAAATAAATAAACTAACTCCAAAATTCCGAAGGAGTTAATTAAAAGTAAGCCGACAAACCAATATTTCTGATCTCCCTTTGCCGCGCGCCATAAGGCTAGACTTTTCCAGAACATGGACCAGATAAGAAGAACCATGACTAAATATGGATTAATTCCTGGAACTCCAGTCATAAAATTCATAAGCTAATCCTAGCATAAACTTTAATAAAAAATCAAAAGTTGTTAGAATGAATATATGAAAATTGGCATTTTTGACCCATATCTTGATGATCTTGGCGGTGGAGAGAAATACATGATGACAATTGCGCAGGTTTTGTCAGAAAAGCATGATGTTAGTGTGTTTTGGGATAATAAATTCGATCTTGACGGGCTACTAAAAAGATTCTCGTTGGATTTATCAAAAGTAAAAATAACTCCAAATATATTCTCTCCTAAATACTCAACGCTTAAGAGGTTTATTGCCACAAAAAAATATGACAGGATAATTTTCTTAAGCGATGGATCGTTGCCTTTGGTTTATCCAAAACTTTTAGTCCACATTCAGCAGCCGTTAGATAAAATGCAGTCAAATACGTTGATTGAAAAATTGAAGATTAAGAGGGTAAATGTTTTTTTCTGCAACTCAAATTACACGAAATCATTTATAGATAAAAAGTTTCATTTGAAAACTAAAATACTTTTCCCTCCAGTAAAAATTAAATCAACAGACTCAAAAAAAGAAAATATTATTCTTCATGTCGGTCGTTTTAGAATAAAAAATGTAAAAAATGATGACTATAAAAAACAGCATATTATGGTGAGTCAATTCAAGAAAATGGTGGACGATGGATTTAAGAATTGGAAGCTTGTTTTAGCAGTAAGTGTAAATGAAAAAGATATAAAAGCGTTTGAAGAAATGAGAGATTTCGTAGAAAATTATCCAATTGAATTTCTAGTTAATAAATCAAATGATGCGCTTTGGGATATCTATGGCCAGGCCAAAATTTACTGGCATGCAAGCGGGTATGGTGAAGATTTAAAAACTCACCCTGAGTTCGCTGAGCATTTTGGAATCTCTACAGTTGAAGCGATGGGCGCAGGAGCAGTGCCGGTAGTAATTAATGCAGGGGGACAAAAAGAGATTGTAAAAGATGCTGTGAATGGTTTTCTTTGGGACACACTTGAGGAACTTCAAGCTAAAACTTTAAAATTAATAAATAATGAAAAACTTTTAAGCGATTTGTCTAAAAAAGCAAAAGAAAAAGCTAAGGATTTTAGTGAAGAAAAATTTTCAGAGACCTTAAATGGATTTATAAATGATTAGAAAACTTATTCCTTACTATGCAATTCCTGTTTTAGTTGGTATTTTCTTTTGGCAATTTTTTGCAAAAGGATTACAGCCAATTCCTGCAGACACGATAATTGGTCTTTATCATCCATACAGAGATTTATATGCTAAAGATTATCCAAATGGAATTCCATATAAAAACTTTTTAATAACAGATCCAGTTAGGCAGCAATACCTTTGGAAAAAATTATCAATTGAAAAAATAAAGCAATTTGAAATTCCCACCTGGAATCCTTATTCATTTTCGGGAACTCCGCTTTTAGCAAATTTTCAGTCAGGGGTATTTTATCCAATTAATATTGTTTTGTTTACGCTCCCCTTAAATTACTCCTGGTCCCTTTTCATTATTCTTCAGCCACTATTCGGGGGAATATTTTTATTTTTATATTTAAGAAATTTAAAACTTGACAATTACTCTAGCTTGTTGGGGTCTATCATCTTTTCTTTTTCAGGATTTTTTACGACTTGGCTTGAATGGGGAAACATTCTTCATACCGGCCTATGGTTACCTTTAATTTTATTATCGATTGATAAAATATCCGACGGGAAAAATATTAAAAAAATAGTAATTTGGTCCGCTGTTCTAATTTTTTCAAGTGTATCTTCTTTTTTCGCGGGTCACCTTCAAACTTTTTTCTATTTATCTTTACTTTCTTCAGTTTATTTACTTATTAGAATTTGGCAGAGTAAGGAGATTAAAAAGTTCGGTGTAGTATTTTTAATAACCTGGCTGATTACTTTTCTAATTACATTAGTACAACTAGTCCCCGCATTAAGATTTATTTCACTTTCTGCAAGAAGTTTGGATCAAATTCCATGGCAAAAAGAAGGATGGTTCTTGCCTTGGCAAAATTTAGTTCAATTTATAGTTCCTGATTTTTTTGGAAATCCTACCACATTAAACTATTGGGGTGTTTGGAATTACGGAGAGCTAACAGCATATGGCGGAATTCTTTCGATTATCTTAGTAATTTTTGCGATTCTTTTTAGAAGAGATAAAAAAACTTATTTTTTTGGAGGAATATTTTTTATTTCACTTTTGTTAGCTCTTCCAAATTTTATTTCTAAATTACCGTTTATTTTAGAAATTCCCCTTATCTCATCTTCTCAGCCAACAAGACTAATATTTTTAGTGAATTTTTCTATAGCAGTTTTAGCAGCACTAGGGCTTAACTTTTTAATAAAAAAAGAAAAATTAAAACAAATATTTATTCCAATAGGAATTATAGGATTAATATTTTTAGCAATATTTATTTTTATCCAAACAGGAAGTAGTTTTGGAATAAAACCAGAAGATTTAATGATTTCTCAAAGAAATTTAATATTTCCTTTACTAATTTTTAGTGCATCAAGTATTTTGGTTATTTCAACTGTTTTCTTAAAAAAAGATTTAAGAAAAATTGCATTATTGCTCCTGATCACAGTAACAGTTTTTGATCTTTTTAGGTTTTCATGGAAATTTAATACTTTCTCAAAGCCAGAATATTTATTTCCACAGACAAGAACTTTGGATTTTATTTCTCAAAATATTGGTAATCATAGAATTGCAACAAATGACCCAAGAATTCTTCCACCAAATTTTTCCTCAGTTTATAAAATTCAAACAGTCGAAGGATATGATCCACTTTTCTTAAATAGATATGCAGAGTTGATATCTGCAATCAATCGAAATACACCTAACATAAATCCGCCATTTGGATTTAATAGAATTGTAAGAATTGAAAATTTTTCTGGAAATTTAATTAGTCTTTTGGGAATTAAATACGTCCTAACATTAAATGAGATTAATGAAGAGGGATTTGTAAAAGTTTTTGAAGAAGGATTGACTAATGTATATGAAAATAAAAATGTACTGCCTCGTGCATTTTTTGTGTCAAATGTAATCGGATCACAAAATAAAGAAGAAACAATAGTGCAAATGTTTAACCCGATATTTAATCCTTCTAATACTGCGATAGTTGAGGAAATTGATTCGTCTGATAATTATTCAGAGGGAGAAGTTGAGGTCATAAGCTATTCTGAAAATAAAATAATTTTAAAAACAAATATAGATTCAGGAAATTCTGGATTTTTAGTTTTAACAGATTCATTTTATCCGAATTGGCATGCTAGAATAAATGATGGGGAAGAAATGAAAATATATAGAGCTGACTACAATTTTAGAGGTTTGATAGTTCCTCCCGGAGAACACACTATTACATTTTATACAAAGACATTATGACAGTAACTGTAGTTATTCCAAATTATAACGGTGAGGAGATTCTTAAGAAAAATCTTCCTGTACTTTTAAGAGCTGTAGAGAATTATAAAAATGGCAAGATTGATGTTGTGATCGTAGATGATTGTTCTGGGGATAATTCGATACAAGTTGTTGAAGAGTTTATAAAAGAAAATAAAAATTTAACTCTTATAAAAAGTGAAAATAATAAAGGATTTTCGACAAACGTTAATAAGGGGGTAAAGGCAGCCGCTGGAGAAATTGTAGTTCTACTTAATACAGATGTAATTGCGAATAATTCATTTCTTGTTCCACTTTTAGAACATTTTTCTGATGAATCGGTTTTTGCTGTAGGGTGTATGAATGAAAGTGTTGAGGACGGAAAAATTGTTTTAAGGGGTAGGGGAATTGGAAAATGGGAAAAAGGTTTTCTAATGCACAGAGCAGGAGATCTTGAAAAAAATAATACTCTTTGGATAAGTGGAGGAAGCGGCGCATTTAGAAAAAAAATCTGGGATAAATTGAATGGCCTTGATGAGATTTATGACCCATTTTATTGGGAAGATATTGACATTTCATATGGAGCTCAACGTGCTGGTTTTAAGGCTTTATTTGAAAAAAGAAGTGTTGTGAGGCATGAGCATGAAAAGGGCGCTATTAAAAGTAAATACACGCCAATTCAGGTAAAGAGAATTGCTTATAGAAATCAATTTATTTTTGTATGGAAAAACGGAGATTTAGATAAGCTTCTTTCTAACTTTTTATGGCTTCCGTATCACTTATTTAACGGGCTTAAGGGTGATAAGGCTCTTGTTTTGGGATTTTTTGACGCACTTCTAAGGCTTCCTAGGGTTTTAAATAGTAGAGCTAATGCACGAAAGAACTTTATTATATCGGACAAAGAAGTGTTAAGTCGTTTATCTTCATGATTATTTTAAATTTTATCTACTTTTTCTTTTTACTAATTTTTGCATTTTATATTCCGGGATTTTTGCTTCTTAAATTTTTAAAATCTTCTGCGAAAGAAACATTAACAAATATTGTTTTAAGTTTTTCATTAGGAATTTCTATGTTTATGATTTTTTCATATTTACTTTCATGGATTCACTTAGAGTTTTACTACAATTTGTTTTTAATTTTATGTGTCCCCGTTTTTATAAAAAATATTAGAAAAATCTCTTCCTTTAATTTTAGTAAAGTTTTAAAATTAGAGAATTTAATTATTCTTGCTGGGACTGTTTTAACTAGTTATTTGATGTGGCGGTCTGGTTCTGTCGAAAACAACAGCTTGGTCTTTTACGGCGTAAATAGCGTGGATGCAATTTATCATTTAAGTTTGATTGGAAATCTCAAATCAAATTTTCCTCCAACTCATCCAGGGCTTTTTGGACTTCCGTTAAATGGTTATAACTTTTTTTATGATCTAGTCATAGCATATTTTTCTAAATTCTACAGACTTGAAGTTTTAGACTTATTCTTTAGATTTTTCCCAATAACTCTTTCAGCTTTTTATGGTATTTCTGGTCTAGTCCTCGGAAGATTTATGGGAATGAAAAGTGAGACTCAATTAATCTTCATCGCACTT
>CAYILI010000018.1:0-17100 GCA_964364105.1 uncultured Gammaproteobacteria bacterium
GCCATAACGCTAGCCATTAATGAAAATGTAGCAAATGCTGTTCCTAATTTTGTTCTATAACTTATCATTTATTTTCACCTCCTTTCACAGTTCGCATGTATTTTCACTTTCTGCTTCGCATGTGTCTATTCCGGATCCGCCTTTTGCACTATCTACGCCTGAACCCCCAACCAGATTATCGGCGCCAGAACCTCCTTCAAGCGTGTCATTATCGTTTTCTCCCAGCACTAAATCGTTTCCTGATCCTCCGGTTAACTTATCGTTTCCGCTCCCGCCGAAAATCTGATCATCATCAGAACCCCCGTCCACCTTGTCATTTCCGGATCCAGCTATGATCACATCATTTCCGCTACTTGGATTTGCGCTATCGTCTTCACTTCCTAAATCAATTACGTCATTTCCAGTCTGTCCGTCTACCGTGTCAATTCCTGACATAGTAACTATACAATCATGTCCGCCTCCACCCTTGACTTTATCATCACCTTCAAATGTAACTATAACGTCATTTTTAGAAGTCCCATTTATATTGTCATTACCACTAGTTCCGTAAATTGGAGAATTCGGGAAAGAAATTAAATCGCACTGAGCAGGCAAGTCTAAAGCGATTCCTATTTGAATATCAAATGTTATTGATTTATTCTGGAATTCATTTCCCGCACTAGAATCAAAGGTTACTATTATTTCGTAGTCAGTGTTAACACCATTCCCAAGTGTTGAAAGTGGAATTCCATCAGGGCCAGCGGAATCTAAAAAGAATTGTTCAAGTGTTTGATTATAAAGTGTAGTTATCCCTTCTCTTATTTCAACATTCATGACTGATTTCATATTTCCCGTATCATTTGTAAGAATTCCTCTCACTCCAACTTGCCTCGGGGATGTTGCACCATTCGCTACGTTTACGCTTCTAGTCTCAGAATTTCCCGGCGCAATATTATTTACGCTAAAAATTGGGCCGACGTTTCCAACTCCAATGCCCCAGTTAACGGTAAGATCTCCCACAGCGTAGGCATTCCTATTTAAAAAATTTAATCCGTTATTTTGAATAACAAGTGTTCCTATTAAAACCAGACTTAAAATTGTTAAAATTCTTTTTTTCATATTAGAAAGCTACAGCCACACTTCTTAACACGTCTGTTCCGCCAACCATGCTAACCCAAAACTTTGTCGCTCCTCCGACTAATGTATGATCATTCAAAGTATTTGATCCATTGCCGCTGCCATCCGTAGCGATAAACGATGGCACTGTAGGAAAAGATAGCGGACAAGCTCCTGGATCTTGGTTTACCCAAAGGTCATAAGAAGTATTTGGCAGAGCTCCGCTTAAGGTAACCGACACGCTAAGATCTGTAGTTTTTGTTATTGAAACCGTTCCCTCTGATACTTCTGTAACAGATGCCCCGTTTGGACAAGTATATGTATCACTCATGAACAAGCTTGACGTAATTGGCGTAGGAGTCGGAGTTGCGGATGGGGTAGCTGTTGGGAAAACGGCTGCTGCTGTAAAAGTATTATTCTGACTGGTAGCTGAATCAGAAAATAAAGCGAAGGCTACCTTATAAGAACTTACTGCTAAAATCATTAAAATAACTAGTGTATAAAATGTTTTTCTCATTTTTATCTAAACCCGAAATTTGCTTCTGCTTTCATTTTTTCAACTAATTTTTTCTCGATACTTTTTTCAAGTTCTTTTTTAATATTCCAAAGCTCAAGCAAAACAAAAAGAATAATAGGTGTGACAATAAATACTACAAATCCTTTTGATGTTGATAGAAAAAGAATTATTTTACCAAGATAAGGCAAGGCAAATACTTGTTGGCCTACAACGGACGCTCCCAAAACTGCTTCTGAATCATTTGCATTATTCGCATCTCCTCTTGTGGTATATTCAAAAGCTCCATTAGTAATTTGAGCATCCACTATTCTGTGGGTGATAGTTTTTCCGTCTTTATTAAATGCAATTACCTCTCCCTTTTTATATGCTTCACTTGGCTTTGTAAAAATTACACTCCCCGTAGAAATACCAGGCTCCATGCTCCCGGTTAGAACTACGAAAGACTTAATTCCTGCTAATTTATCAGTCTTTGATGTAATTAAAGTAAAAGCTACTATAGGAATTATTACTAGAACCATCATAGTTAAAAAAATATTTAATCCTTTTAATCCGTTTCTTCCGATTTTTTTAAAGTTGTTTTTCATAAATCATATTTCTTAAATCTATATTCTACCCCGGGTGCTGGTGAGACTGCCTGAATTCTCTTGGGTTATATGCGACTGCATATCCCACCAGCCCACTAAATTATGGAGCTTGAACTCCATCGTAAACTGCGTCAAACACAATAGTCTCTCCTGCAATACTTCCATCAGCACTTGATGGAATCCTTCCAGTTAGCTGACATGCTAATTCCACGTTTTGTGCAAGTGACCCTAAGCTTGCATTTCCTCCATTAAACCAATCTCTTGGAGAAAACTCGCTCGTTGGAATATTATCGCCAAAACCATCGTTTTCCGGATCGCAAACCCAACTTACCAAAAGGGTGTTATCAATCTCCTGATTACCATCAGGATCTGGGTTGATCGCACTTACATCTGACGTAAGATTAAGAGATATAGCTGCAGAGCTATTATTCTTTAACCAAAAATCATAAGTCCTAGAATCTCCAGGAAACATACCCGTAAATGTTGGTCCAGGAATTGAATCGTCATAATCTTCTCCGTTTAATGAAATCTGAAGATCCGCATTACCTGTAGCAAAAGTGTTATTTGTTGCTGTAGCTGTGTCGCTAAAAAGAGCAAAGGCAGTTCCTCCCATAAGCGCTAGGGTTGAAACTACTGACAATCCGCTCACTAATATTTTTTTATTTATCATTAATATTCACCTCCCTTCGCCATCCGAAACTTTAATGAAGGATGGTTTCACTTTTTTTTGCTTAACAAGAGGGCAGCTCTTATTAAACTCACTATTCCAAACTTCAGCAATCGCAACCGTAGCTAGGTTTTTCAAGCTTCTAACTTAAACCACAAAAAAGGCCCGTATATTTCTATACTAGGCCTTTATAGATAGTCTAAATTAATTTGGACAGTTTTCATATTCATCCGTTTGCGGTCTGAATTTTCTTTTAAAAAAGCTTGTTAATCTTTGATGTTTAAGCTTTTTTCAACTTTTCACCATCTTAAGATGTGAAAAATACACTGTCAAGGCGTACTAAATATATCAAAAAAATTCAAATCCTATAAATATCCTAAATAAGTATTGAAATTAATAATCATTTTGTTATTATCTATAGGTGTTTTGGACTATCAATAAAAGCTTTCTTATTACTTGCATAATAATTTTAGACGTTCTTCTTCTGATAGATATTCAAAACAATAAAAATTCGACAGTTGTAATAATTGAAAAACCAAAAACCATACGAGTGGCGTCAGAGAATTTTGCCCAAATCGGAACGGCTAAGATAACAATTCCAAAACCTAAAATAACTATTAATGAGCAGGCTGTAATAACTTCCACTCCAACTTCTACTCCTGATGAAAACAAACCTCAAACAACCACCATAGCTTCAAACAGTGTAAGTGATCTTCTTTCGCAGGTAAATACATACAGAGCTTCTAAAGGCCTCTCCCCAGTGTCTAAAGAAGCCCATACATGTGCGTTTGCTAACACAAGAGCATCAGAAATAACCAGTGCCTTTAATCATGATGGGTTCTCAAGCAGAGTGAACTCTAAAAATCTTCCATATCCCTCTTACTCTGAGATTGCAGAAAATATAGCGATGAGTTCAAATCCCTCAGATGTAGTACAGGCATGGATTGATTCACCAGGACACAACGAGAATATGTTAAAAAATACTCCGCATGCATGCATTGGAAGATCAGGAGATTATTATGCCTATGAATCTTGGCGGCCCTAGCCTTAGATACTAGTGACTAGATAGTAGATACTAAGGAAGAGCTTTTAACAAACTAGCAACTAATATCTAGTATCTATTTACTATTTCGCTTATAATATTACCTCAGCAAAATGGACCCCGCAGAGTGCTTACTTGCTCTCATGGTTTACATCCATGCATCGCAAGAGCGCATCAACGGGGCAAGTAAATTATGGATGAAATAGTTATTAAAGGTGCTCGTGAGCATAATCTCAAGAACGTAGATCTTAAAATCCCAAAAAATAAATTAGTGGTTTTTACAGGTCTTTCAGGAAGTGGAAAATCTTCTTTAGCTTTTGACACGATTTACGCAGAAGGACAAAGAAGATACGTCGAAAGTCTTTCTTCTTATGCCAGGCAATTTCTGGGAGTTATGAAAAAACCAGATGTGGATTTAATTGAAGGTTTGTCTCCGGCAATTTCAATTGATCAAAAATCCACTTCCAGAAATCCTAGATCTACTGTTGGAACTGTTACAGAAATCTATGACTATTTAAGACTTTTATTTGCGAGGATCGGGCATCCTCATTGTCCTAACTGCGGTAGAGAAATTTCCAGAGTCTCACCAGAACAAATTACAGACCAAATCATGGATTTTCATACGCAACAAGGAGCTAAGCAAGTGAAAGCTATGATTATGGCCCCAATCGTAAAAGACCGAAAAGGAGAGTACGGTCAGGTTTTCGAGGATCTTCGAAAAAGAGGATACAAGCAGGTTAGAGTAGACGGGCATGTTTTTGATTTGTCTGAAGAACTGGTGCTGATTAAAACGAACAAGCATTCAATTGAGGTCATAATCGATAAGATCATGCTTACTAATAAAACAGACCGCTCAAGGGCCTCTACTGACGTTGAGCAAGCTCTTAAATTCGGTGATGGCGAAATAATTTTAGCTGATATAAAAGACCAAGGATTTGAAATCCCTACTACTCCTAAAAAAATGGAGGATCATTTATTTTCTACCAAATTTGCTTGTCCAGTATGTAATATTTCAATCGCAGAAGTTGAGCCTCGTATATTTTCTTTTAATACTCCTCATGGAGCATGTCCAGGCTGTAACGGTCTTGGAAATATCCTAACAGTTGATCGTGAATTAGTTTTTAACAATAATCTTACTATTTTAGAAGGAGGAATTTTACCTTTTTCAAATCTTCTCTCTCACGACACATGGTTTACGAGAACATTTAAAACATTTGCCCAGTCTAATGGAATCCCGGTAAATGTAAGACTTTCTGATATTCCAAATGAGAAAAAAGATATTTTGCTTAAAGGAACTGGGGACAAAGAATATTTTGTCCACGGAGAAAATAGATGGGGAAGAGATACTACTATCACTGAAAAATTTCCAGGAGTTCTTCAGGAATTAAAAAATAGATATCAAGACACAGACTCAATGTTTTTCAAATCTCAGATTGAAAAATTTATGAGATATGAGGTTTGCCCTTCATGTAATGGTTCCCGACTCAGAAAAGAAGCTATGGCGGTTTCAATTGACGGAAAATCCATAGTTGAAGTAGGTGACATGCCTATCGATAAATCTCTTTCTTTCATTGATTCACTTAACAGTAAAATTAGCGACAGAGAAGAATCTATCGGAAAACTTATTCTAAAAGAAATAAAGGAACGTCTTACTTTTCTTAGCGACGTGGGACTAGATTATTTAACTTTATCTCGCGGCGCTGAAACTTTAGCAGGAGGAGAAGCACAAAGAATTAGACTAGCTTCTCAAATTGGATCTGGACTTACAGGAGTTCTATATGTTTTGGATGAGCCCTCAATCGGACTTCATCAGAAAGATAATAAAAAACTTATTGAGACGCTTATTAAACTTAAAAATTTAGGAAATACTGTTTTAGTAGTGGAACATGATGAAGAAACTATGGAAGCCTCTGATTATCTGGTAGACTTTGGGCCGGCTGCCGGAGAAGGCGGAGGTCAGATTATTTTTGAAGGAACAATAGATGAAATAAAAAAAGACCCTCATTCTATAACTGGAGCTTATCTTTCGAAAAAAAAGAAGATCAAAGTTGAAAGCGCAAAACCAAATGGCATAAATACTAAGTTAATAATTAAAGGGGCTACGGAACACAACCTAAAAAATATAGATGTGGAATTTCCTTTGGGGAAACTGATTGTTGTAACCGGAGTGTCAGGATCGGGGAAATCAACACTTATAAATGATATTTTGTATCATGGACTAAAACAGTTAGAGGATCCTTTTCACAAGGAAAAACCCGGAGCTCACACGAGCATTCAGGGATATGAAAATATTAAACACATTTATTCAATTGATCAATCTCCGATTGGACGCACTCCAAGAAGTAATCCCGCTACATATACCGGAGCATTCAATTACATAAGAGAGATTTTTGCAAAAACTAAAGACGCAAGACTTAAAGGATACGGTGCAGGAAGATTTTCATTTAATGTAAAAGGAGGAAGATGTGAAGCATGCGAGGGAGAAGGACAAATAAAAATTGAAATGCAATTCTTGCCTGACGTTTATATCACCTGTGAAGTATGCGAGGGAAAACAATACAACAAAGAGGCATTGGAAGTTTTATTTAACGGAAAAAATATTTCAGAAGTTCTTAACATGAGTGTTTTAGAGGCAGCAAATTTCTTTAATTTTATAACACCTCTTAGCAATAGACTTTTGACTCTTAATGACGTTGGGCTTTCATACGTAAAACTTGGTCAACCTGCCCCAACTCTTTCAGGAGGAGAGGCGCAGCGCGTAAAACTTGCTTCAGAACTTTCAAAAAGAGGCTCACATGCTCTTTATTTACTGGACGAACCCACATCAGGACTTCATTTCGCAGATTTAGAAAAACTTCTTCATGTTTTGAGAAAACTAGTAGATATAGGTAACACTGTAATAGTGATTGAACATAACCTTGATATTATTAAGAACGCAGACTACATAATAGACTTAGGTCCAGATGGGGGAGAACGAGGAGGAAATTTAATAGCAGCGGGTTTACCAGAGGATATTGCAAAAAATCCCGCTTCCTATACAGGTCACTTTTTGAAAAAAGTTTTATCCCGTTAAATCAAATTTGGCGGAATAAAAAAGTAAATTTGATTATAATTATTTAACGGGATCTTTAATGACTCATTCGACATTCGTTCGACAAGCTCAGGACGCATGCTCAGGGTCATAGTGAGTATAATCGAACTATGAAAAAACTTCTGCCTTTTCTACTTTTAGCTTTTTTAACGGCTTCAGTTAATCCTGCAAGTGCTCAGGAGAAATTTTCTACTTTTTATAATGTCACATATCAGGTAAACCCTAATCAAACTACTAAAGTCATTATGGATATAGGTTTAAGAAACAACACTACTGGTTTTTATGCAGGCAGTTATAAAATCCAGACCGGCTTTGAAGATATTTCAAATATTAAAGCGTCTGACCTAGGCGGAGCGCTAAACGTTAAGTCTGTTAAAAATAATAAAGGGACAGAGCTTTCATTTGATTTCATAGATAAAGTTGTAGGAATTAATAAAACTCAAGAGTTTACTGTCAGCTTTGATTCATTAGAGATTGCAAAAAATTATGGTAATATCTGGGAAGTAAATATTCCGGGAATTTCAAACCAGGAAGAATACGCTTCATTTAATACTTCTGTGACAGTTCCGTCAACTTTTGGGAAGCCCTCAATAATAAAACCAAGTGTTGCAAGCGCAACTGCCTCAGGAAACACTATCAAGTTCACAAAAAAAGATCTTGGAAGGTCTGGTATTTCTGTCGCATACGGAGAGGCGCAAATTTATTCATTTGATCTAACTTATCATCTTCGAAACAGAAATCTTTATCCGATTGTTACTGAAATTGCGATTCCTTCAAATAATAATTATCAGGAAATAAATATTGAAAGCATTAACCCCAAACCTATTGACGTAGTAATGGATTCTGATGGAAATTGGCTTGCCAAATTTAGACTTCTTCCTTCAGAAGATTATGACGTTAAAGTAATTGGCAAAGCCAAAGTTTCATACAAACCTAAAAAAGAAGTCCTAACTGAAACTGAAAGAAATATTTATTTAAAACCGCAGAAATACTGGGAAGTTACGGATCCTGAAATTAAAAAATTAGCTAATGAACTAAAAACTCCTGAAAATATTTATAAATATGTGGTTACAAATTTAAAATACGATACTGGCAGAGTCAAAGAAGTGCAAGTTAGAGCAGGGGCTAGGGGAGTAATTGCAAACAAAACATCTGCGGTTTGTCTGGAATTTACTGATTTATTTGTGACTCTTAGCAGAGCTGCTGGAATTCCTGCTAGAGCGGTTGAGGGATATGCAAATACAAATAATTCTGCAAAACGCCCTCTTTCTCTTCTTAAAGATGTCCTACATGCATGGCCACAGTATTATGATGAAAATAAAAAAGCCTGGATTATGGTAGATCCTACCTGGGAAAATACAACTGAGGGAATTGATTACTTTAATGTTTTCGATTTTGATCATTTCACTTTTGTGATAAAAGGAACTGACAGTGAGTATCCGGTTCCAGCTGGAGGATACAAAATTCCCGGGCAAAAAAGTACACAAGATGTAAAAGTAACAACCACAAGTAAATTTGAAGATGAACTTCCAACACTACGTGCTTCAACTAACTTTTCGGAAAAATATCTGGGAGGACTTTCTATAAAGGGAGAGATAATTGTTACAAATAATTCCGGCGTTTTGACACCCAACCAAACTATAAAGGTAGAGTCAGATAGCCTAAATCCTAAGACTCAAAATTTGTACTTCGATAAGATTCCTCCATACGGCAAAAAAACTATTCCAGTAAAGTTTGATGCCAAACATTTTTTGACAAAAGAAACAGATACCATTAGAATATCGATCGGTAAAGAGGTAGTAGAGAAAAATATTGTCATTTCACCCCTTTACCAGCATATTTATTTTATAATAGGAGTTCTAGGAGTAATATTAATTGGATTATTCACGACTTTCATATCAATCATTATCCGAAAAAGAAGGCGTATATCTCTTTCATGATAAAGAGGGGGAAGTCATTTACGTGGGAAAAGCCAAGAATCTTCGTAAACGCGTATCCTCATATTTCCTAAACAAAGATCTTGGTCCTAAAACCCAGGCACTTGTTGAAAAAGTTAATAAAATTGAAACTATTCATACTAATTCAGAACTTGAGTCTCTACTTCTTGAAGCAAATCTAATTAAAAAATATTCACCGAAATATAACATTAGACTAACGGACGGGAAAAGTTATATCAGAGCAAAAATTACAGTTGGGGACAAAGCTCCAAAAGTTTTATTAGCACGACGCGAAGAAGATCCAAAATCCATCTATTTCGGCCCGTTTCCTTCTTCAACTGATTTAAAAGTTGTATTAAAAATTATCAGAAAAATTTTTCCGTATCAGTCTGTTTTAAATCACCCGAAAAGAAATTGTCTTTACTATCATTTAGGTTTGTGTCCTTGTCCGCCAATGTTTACCACACCCGAACAAACAAAAGATTATAAAAAAAATATTAAATATATAGTTCAATTCTTTAATGGCGAAACAAAAAAAATTATAAAAGAACTCGAGAAAGAGAGGGATGAATTCAGCCGTATAGAAAATTATGAGTCTGCTTTACAAATCCAGAAAAAAATTGACGCAATTGCGCTCATTACAACACCTCGTAAAACTGCTTTTGATTATGAAATGAATCCAAATTTAAGAAGCGACACAAGATTCGAAGAACTGGAAGAACTTAAAAAAGCGCTTCAAACAAATGGTGTATCAATACAAAAACTTGAAAGAATTGAGTGCTATGACATTTCAAATATCTCAGGAAAATTCGCAACAGGATCTATGGTGGTTTTTATAGATGGCGAGAAAGATTCCAACGAATACAGAAGGTTTAAAATTAAACGCCCTCCCAGAGTTATTCCAAATGATTTTGCGATGATGCAGGAAGTTATTAAAAGAAGATTTGCACACAGTGAATGGCCATTTCCAGATCTTGTAATAGTAGATGGAGGAAAAGGTCAGATCTCCTCAGCTAACAAGGCTCTTTTTGAAATTAATGTAAGCGTTCCGTTAATAGGAATTGCAAAAAGACAAGAACTTCTTATTACTACTAACTTTAAAGTAATTAGACTTTCAAGAACTTCTAAAGGGTTAACTTTAGTGAGAAGAATTAGAGACGAAGCTCACAGATTTGCCATAGCTTATCACAAGAAGCTCAGGTCAAAATACCTCCTCTCTTAACTAGTATAATTCCACCCCAAGGGTGTCAAGCTAAATCATCTTCTCGACAAGGCATAGGTGTAGGGGAAGAAGAGGAAAGCTGCGGGCATGTCATCAATTAAATATTTTTGGAAATCATCATAAATTTTCTTTCTCTCCTGAGTTGCATAAATCTGTCTTCCGTCTTCAAGTAATTTATCAATTCTTAAATTTCTATAATTTGTAATATTACTTGCCTGTCCCGTATGCCAAAGAGTATATTGATCAGGATCTTTTAGAACCGGGAGTTCTCCTAGGAAAACTTGATAACTGACTGGCACTCCTTCGACTCTTTCTATTTCAGTATTAATTCCAATCTCTTTCCAGTATTTTGAAACTTCTTTGGCTAAATTTTCGTATTGAGGTAAAGTCTTCAGACTTATCTTTGTTCCGCTTTTCGTAGCTTCTGTTTCTTCTAATTGAATCGCTACATACTCCAAATCTTTCTTAAAATTTTCAGCTTTATTATTAAACCAATACCCATCTTTATACGGAGTGTGTGTTCTTTTTCCATCCTTAAACTCATCTGGAAGTGAGTAGGCGAGAGCTTTTCTAATTTTTTTGTCAGATAATGTTGAGTCCGAATTATTAAAAAATAAAGTTACGATTTTTGTTTCATTAATATTTTTTGAAACTTTAGTATTTTTAAAACTATCTAAATTAACATTTCTTTCATAATCTAAATTATTTATATCAACTATTGACGTAACTTCACCCAACACATAAGCGTGCTTAAGAGCCTCCTGAGTATCATAGAAAACATATTGAATTTTTTCTTTATCCTTGCTGGAAGTTAATTCAATACTTCTTATAAATTCTCCGTTTGTTTTTATTTCCCCGATCTTATAATCAGATACTCCAACATAATTTTTCTTGAATACTTTATAATTTGCGAGCGTAACAAGAAAAGGTGAATATTTATCTTTTAATTTGAAGACTATTACATGTTTTGCGGGCCGTTCAATCGTTACATCCTGGAAGTTATAGCTGATTGATTTAGAATTAACTTCTTTTCCGTCTGAAAATTCCAAACCCTCATTTAGATAAAAGATAAACGTTTTCCCTCCGTCTTTTACCTCCCACGATTTTGCGATATCTGGCTTAACCTCACCTGTTGCTGAAATTTGAGTTAATCCACGCGAGGCTTTATCAGCAATTGTATCTGGGAGATTATTTGGTAAATCTCGTTCAGAATAAACTCCGGCAATTCCGACGCTCTCATGATTTACAATTGGAAGGCGTGTTATAAGAAAATTGCGATTTAAAAAAAGTAAAAGAATTAACGCAAAACCCAAAGTAAAAGATACGAGGATTGTCTTTCCCCATTTTTTTAAGTAGGCTTTTAAGAGCCAAAAAATGAGTCTTTTTCTTTTCAAAAAAATCATAAAGCCTTTTTAGGGGATGAGAAGTAACACTGAGAAAATTGCAAATACTATTGCTAAAATAACTGTTAAATAAACCAAAAGTTTTTCGACACTTCTTCTGCTTCTAAAAGTCTCTCCGCTCCCTCCAAAACTTGCTGAAAGACCTGAGCCCGCAACCTGCATAAGAATTACGCCGATAAGAAGAACTGCGACAATTGCTTCAAGAATTACTAGAATCATAGAGGTATTATACCCTCAATTTACCATTATTTGCAACCTTACTGTCTTAAATTTCTAAAAATTGCTCCATCCCCAAACCTACCCGGTTCTCTACTAAAACCCATAAATTCTAAAACACGTAGGCCTACTTCAAATGCAACCTCTCTTCCTTGAACATAATCAGGATCCTGGGTATCTATAATCGTTCCATCATTAGTAGATATTATAGGAGAATAAGTTGGATGTGGATCTAAAAATAAGCCTAAGATTAGTGTTCCTTCACTTCCAAGAAGTCGTCCTAGTGCGGGAATGTCGATGTCTGGAATATGAGAGTGTCGTAAAGCCATTTGTTCATGAACAACATCAACATTTCCCAAAAGTGGCAAATCATTACCACCTTCTTGAGTTACACTGGCTCCAGTAAGCTCTGTTGCCGTAGATTGTAAAAACGTTACCAAGCTTTGATTTTGTTGTATAAAATCAATTTCCTCTTTAGAACAAGCATACTTATCTTCTTTAGCCAAAATCCGTGCAATACCTGTATATCCCCGAGAATCTTCCTCAGTCTCTGGTTCAAAAACAAGATTTGTTGCGATTACTTTTAATTGACCAGACTCTATTAAACTTCGTCTGCTCGCAGCAATTCTTATCGCTGATAAACCTAGACCTGCTCCAAAATCTATGAAAACAACAGGAGTGCCATCTTTATGTCTATCGCTATTTAGCGCGTCATCTATATACATATCAATTATCTCTTCATCTCCATATAGAGGTTCATCATACCTACTACTTGCATCAGGTGAACCTGGAATGAAGTGACTTCCATAATACCCCTCATCGATTTTCCATCTATCCCAAAAACGGGCTTTCCTCTCTCTGTCTACTATGACCCCTGACGCAGCAAGTCTTTGTGAGGCAATTTTTTTATATTCACCATATGAACTAACGTCAGGAACAATTCTATTTTCTGCATCTTTAGTCGCCTGTAACACATCAACTTGTCCTGTTTCTGAACTCATAGAAATAAATTATATATCTTTGCGGAGGGGAAAATCAAACTATAGGATGTATTTAATTTTTGGTGAGCCATTTGAAAAAATTAATAATTAGAGCTAAAACTGCAGCGGAAACTATGAAAGCCGTAAGAGTGTTAAATTTTATAACAGGAACTATAAATCCTCCCCAGGAAAAACCATTAAAAGTAAATGCGGAGACAGAAATGTTTGGAGCAAAAATAGTGAGAAGATAAAGAAGAATTGCATTAGTAATAAAAGAAAAAAGTCCCAAGGTAACCATATTCAGGGGAAGGGAGAAGATATTTATGATAGGTTTTACTATCATATTTAGAACTGTAAGAATTAGGCCAGCTGCAATTAGTGTTTGATAACCGCCATTTACTCTAACTCCTGCAATCATTTCAGACAAGACAAAAAGTGAGATCGAATTAAATGTAATATTTTTTAGAATTCCCCGCACATCATTAGGTTAGCAAATTAGACTTGAAATGAAAAGCGCTCAAGCGTATTATAGAAAAACTTATGGATTCAGTTAAATGTCCTCATTGCGGTAAACAAGTTGAACTCTCAGAAGCTATTGTTCATGAACTCCAAGCACAAGTTAGAGACGAAGAATCAAAAAAATTAAAAGCGGAATTTGAAGAAGAAAAAGCTAAAGAAACAGCAAGACATGAAAAAATCCTCAGAGAAGAGTTTGAAAAATCAGCTAAGCAAACTGAATTAGCGCTAATTGAATCCAAGAAAAAACAAAACGAACTTATTGAAAAACTAGAAAAAGAACAGGAAGACCGTGAAAAAGCTGAAGAAAAAATTAGAAT
Organism: uncultured Gammaproteobacteria bacterium; assembly: GCA_964364105.1. GTDB lineage: Bacteria > Patescibacteriota > Microgenomatia > Levybacterales > UBA12049 > 2-01-FULL-39-10-A. The sequence goes on from CAYILI010000018.1 coordinate 13,591, forward strand.
TGAAGCTCTAAAAAAAGCTGAGGAAGAACAATCTTTAAAACTTAAAGAAAAAGATATTCAGATGGATCAGATTAAGCGCCTTGCAGAAGATTTAAGAAGAGCTAACGAGGACTTAAAGAAAAAATTGGAACAAGGCTCCCAACAGCTTCAAGGCGAAGCCTTAGAATTAAATCTTGAAGAAAAATTAAAAAACCTTTTTCCAAATGATGAATTTGTTCCAATTCCAAAAGGAGTAGAAGGCGGAGATATCTGGCAAAAAGTAAAATTCCAGGGAAAAGTAGTGGGTTCTATTATTTGGGAAACAAAAAGAACAAAAGCTTGGAGCAAAGGATGGCTGACGAAATTAAAAGAGGATGCAGGAAAAGTTTCAGCAACTGAGGCCATAATTGTTTCACAAGTTTTACCTGAAGATTCAAATTCTTTTGACAGAATTGACGGAGTTTGGATAACGACATACGAACATGCATTAAGTATTTGCAGATATGTTAGATTTTTAATCACAAGTGTTTCTAACGCTAAATCTTCTGCGAACCATACAGAAGAAGAGTGGGGGAAAATAAGAGACTACATGATGAGTGATGACTTTAAACACAGGATGCAGTCTCATTTTGACAATGTAAATGCACTTCGCACCTCACTCCAAGCTGACCAAAGAGCAACAACCCTGCGGTGGAAAAAACAGGAAGATATAATTAAAAAACTTGATATTAATATGACCAATTTCTATGGTGAATTGAAATCGACTGTCGCAAATCTACCGGAACTTGAGGAAATAGAAACTCCACTCTTGGTTGATGAAAATACAGAACAGACCAACCTTTATTGAAGAGCAAAACTTCTGGAATTCAAACATCAAACACGTAGTAGGACTTGATGAGGTAGGGAGAGGCGCTTTTGCAGGACCAATTGTCGCAGCAGGTGTAATCTTTAAACCTAATTTTAAACATGATTTCTTAAATAAAGTTAATGACTCAAAACTTCTCAAACCAAAACTTCGCGAAGAACTTTCAGAATTGATAAAGGCAAACTCGGTTTGGGAAATTGCTTCTGTAGAATTAGACTTTATAAATAAATTTGGGATTGGGAAAGCCAATTTTGAAGTTTTTAAAAAAGTTTTAAGCAATCTAATTCTCAAGCTTAAATCTGAAAAATATTTTATTCTAGTAGACGGGCTTGATTTAAAAATTCCAAATCAAAAAGCCATAATTAAAGGAGACCAGAAGAGCTTATCAATTGCCGCAGCGTCTATAATTGCAAAAGTTTATAGAGATAATCTAATGAGAGAAGCGGGAAAACTTTTTCCAAATTATTTATTTGAACAAAACAAAGGCTATGGAACACTAGCTCACCGAAACGCTCTAAAAATTCACGGTCTTTCAACTCTTCACAGAATAGATTTCTGCAAAAATATTAATAGCTCTAATTGACTTAATAGCCTCACTCTGTTACTATTTCGCCTTAATATGAGATTTGCAGAAGGAGCACCAATCCCAGCTATTACAGGTACCGGAGCAGGATTACCAAACAGAGTAGTAGATAATGCAGAAATTGCTTTGCTTCTTGATAGGCCTCCAAAAGTTATCAATAAAGTTATCGGTGAAACAGTTGGAGTCAAAACAAGACGATGGGTAATTCCCGGCGAACAGGCGTCTTCAAATCTAGCATCAATCGCAGCCATGGAAGCTATGGATATGGCGGGAATAATGCCATCGAATGTTAAAACACTAATTGTAGGCACATCTTCACCTGATCATATCTCCGTTGCTGTTGCCGCAATGATGCAAGAGCAGCTTGGATTAAGAGATAATATTAGAAGCTATGATGTTGGTGGAAATGCTTGCGTTGGTTTTATTCAATCATTAAAAGCTTCATTTGATAATCTAACAAGCCCATTAGGAGACGAGGGACCTCAGGTCGTTGCAGGAGTTGAAGTGTTATCAAAAATGATTCCAAATGATCCTACGAAAGGAATTTTTGGAGATGGGGCAGGGGCAGTTGTTACTGAAATGGTAATTCCAGATACAGGTGCACCAACGAATATGGGATTTGCATTCGGCGCAGACGGAAAATATTCTCAAGATTTATTAATCCCTGCAGGAGGCAGTAAATATTTTACTACTGAAGAAACAGAAAGAACTGGTATGCATTTACTTCATATGGATGGTAAAATTATTTTCGATCAGGCTGTTCCTAGGATGGCACAAATGGCCAGAGAAGCTCTAAGAAAATCCGGAATGCCAATTGAAGAGGTTGCTTATTTTATTCCTCATCAAGCAAATTTGGCGATAATTCGTGCAGTAGCAGATGAATTAAATTTTCCTATGGAAAAAGTAATAGTTACAATTGATCATACTGGCAACACATCTGCTGGTACAATCCCAATCGCTATGAATGAGAGCGTAAGAGATGGAAGAATTAAAAGAAATGATATGGTAATGTTTGCAGCTTTTGGAGCTGGTCTGGAATTCGCTGCAGGATTAATCCCTATGGTCGGACTTCCAAAGCACCCCAGGTAAACCATTTTCCTTAAGTAAATATAGGCTATTGAGAAGATAATTTTACTTCTGAGCTGCAATAGATTGAAGTGTTGGAGCCCCTTTAGTCATCGCGATTCCAACAGCAGCATCTCTGGTCGTGGATCCGATTGGAGCTGCTGTAAAATCTCTTTCTGAAGGAAGCCTGCCAATAAAATGCTCAATCGCTTGAGGTATTTGACTTGCTACTCTTCTATCCCTAACTCTAGACAATAAATCGCTCGCAGCAACTCTATGGACAAATCCAGGACGACGATCCTGCATAGTAGCCTCAGTCCTAGCTCTTTTTGCTTTATCAATTGCTGATTCCGCCATCAAGCTAGCTCTGCCTCTTTCTGCACCTGGCGGATTTCCATACATACTAACTAATGGTTTACCGGAACTGTCCCAGTATTCTGAGTCGCCAACTCTAATTCCGCTATCTTCACCCAAATCACCCTGGGGAGTACGCCTTCTTCTTTCATAATCAACTAGACCTCTATTTTCTCCATCTAAATCTCCAATAAAATCAACAGTAAGTGTCTCATCAGAGACGGTTCTTCCTCCTTCGTAATCTACAACGTGCGCGACTTCAATATGAGTCATAGGAACACCCTTAAGCTTACCTTTATGTGAAATGTCTCTGAATCCACTAACCACCCATCCGCTCCCTTGATCACTGCCAACTAAAGGAATGCCATATGGTTCAACTTGAGTAGAAAAATCAAATAATTTGCTTCTATCCGTAACAGGCAAACCAGTTTGTCTTTCTATAAGCGAAAGAACCGTATGCGCAAATCTTCCCATTGGGGTTCTTTCCGTTACTTCTGTGGGTAGTGTTAAATCAGGAGTTTGATTTTCTGATGGTTTTATGGGTGGTTTTACATCAGCTCCAGCTTCCATATAGTTAAACTATAATTCAGTTTTTTAAAGAAGTCAACAATATGTACAAGATGAGGACATCGGTAACAGTTGGTCTTTTAATCTCTGGTCAATA
>CAYILI010000019.1:0-8514 GCA_964364105.1 uncultured Gammaproteobacteria bacterium
CAGCTCCCGCTCCAGCTCCTGCTCCAGCTCCAGCTCCAGCTCCCGCTCCAGCTCCCGCTCCCGCTCCAGCTACATAGAGTATTTATATTACCAACGATAGCAACCATATTATTTTTGTTCTTGTTTCAATGTATGTTTCCAAGGAAAAAAATCTACAACAGTATCAAGGTTAAGAAAAGCATCTCCCACCGGTTCAACCTCAGACAATGTTCCATCTTTAATTGTATTCATAAAGCGTCCACTGTCGGCAATCCAAGAAGCGTTTTTAAGATATGCAAACTTTCCAACAATCTTTTTTACTTCTCCAATTAAATGAAAAGTGACTGTTCTAAAAAAGAATTTACCTCCAATTAAATCTTGGTAAGTATTTATTTCTTCTTCGTCTTGAATTAAACCTTGCTCGTTTATTTTTAATAATGTTTCTTCGGAAACTTCGATGGTTGGCATATGATTTTGGTCATTAAATAATTTATTGAATAAAGAACTATTTTAATTTTTTACCACAGACAGGACAGAAGAAGATTAGCAGTTGACTTGCTCCATACCAACCAGAGCCATCTTCTTGGTCAATAAAAAAGTCTTTTGAATCATCTTCTTTGTAAAAAGGAAGATTTTCTCCCTTTATGTTCCAACATCCTAAACACGGTGGTTTATTTGGCATATTATTTTTTCTTTTTTTAGGTATAGATATTGGAATCGGACAAATTGGATACTTATCATGCGGGAGAAAATTGAACATATTATTTTTCAAAATAACTTTTACAAATAAATCGTATTGATACCTAAGACAATAGGTGTTACACCCTGTCAAGGCTTATGTTCTTTGTATGAAAGCCAGTTATTCACAGCCATAGTGAGGATTTTTATATTTGAAAAACCTAGCAATTTTGCTTGCTTTTCTACGCGTTTGCGTAATGTTCTTGGAAGGCGCACCTTCCAGAACAAATGTTCGTTTTTGTAGGGCATATATTGCTATGGTGCCACACCTGGAATGAGTTGTCAATAAGTTCATACCTATCCCGTCAAAACATAATAAAATAGACAAATGAAATTGTACACAGAGATTTTTGAATCCATAACCCAAAAGAAGTATACTTGTATTGACAAGGAGAATTCCTTGTGATAAAAAGTTTTTCTAAATCAAATACCCCGCTCTCGGCAAAAAGAAACGGGGTATAAGATGTGTTTTACGAATTGACGACCTTATCGGTCGTTTTTTCGTTACTCACCCAGAAACGGAATACGCCTGTCCGATGACAGATTCGTCGTCCGTTTCGTAGAGTAATACACTTGCGGAAAGTTTGAATCTTGAATCAAGATGCCTAATAACTCTATTCATTACATTAGCAACTTTCTTATCATCACCCTTTGAAAGCGTGTTTTTAGGCAAATGCTGGGCTTTTCTTGCCCGTAAAGAGTCGCTTTTGAGCATAATGATTTCTTACGAAGTAATGACCCTGTTCCATTTTAAGATTAAAAATCAATATCTCACTATGGAATTGGATATTTTCAAAAACATTTTTAGGAAGCGAAATAATACTAGTAATTGGCGGATATTCTTCATTAACAAATTTCATCCATCGTTTACTATTTTCAGTTTGATTGAGACGAAAACCGTAAGGAGTAAACATAACAATCGGAATATCCATACCAAATAATTCAACGGCTTTTGAAAACCACACCTCTGGCAATAATGGCCTGCCACCGTAATTTTCTTTGATGTATGTTTTAGTTTTTGAATCAATGTTAAAAGGAGGATTCATTATGACAAGTGACACTTTTTCTTTAATTTCTCCCTGTTTAACTTCTAAATAATTTTTAACTTTTGTATTTGGAAAACCTTGATTTTCAATATCTACTCCTTGCACTTTATAACCAGCTTTTTTCCACGGTTTTAATAATGAACCTTTACCAACACATGGATCAAAAATAATACCATTCTTGCTGATAACTGGATGTAAAATATCATACAAAAATTCACTCACATAATCAGGAGTGAAAACCGTGGCTTTTTTTTCGTTCTTATAGAAATTATTTCGATCTACCCTGTACATAATGATATAATGATAACATGAAGCTATGAACAAACAAACATTGGCATTATGTTGTCAAGGGATAGGCATGAATAAGTTATCAAGGAATCCTTGACAACACATCAAAAGAAGCGTTACGATGGAGATGCTACAAAAATGTCTATGAACAATTTATTTGATAAAAGAAAGCTGTATCGAGCACGGTTCCGTGAAAAATGTGAATACATTTTTCACGAGACCAAGGGGGTAGACACCCCTGTTAGTGTGCTCGGTTCAGCTTTTTTGTATTAAATATGTTTAAAGACTTCTGGGATTACGCCGGGCCAATGGGGGTTATTGCTCTGTTCTTTACGATAGGTTTATTCGTTCTTATTCCTCTTTATTATTGTTTTAAGTATGGTATTTGTAAATAAACTTTTATGCCATCTTTATCGAATCTAACCAATTTTAAAGAGGTAATTTACGCATGGGCTGTCACTTATACACAGGCGGGATGGTGTGTCGTTCCAGCTAAAAATAAGAGGCCGGTGATTAAGTGGAAAGAATACAGTCATGGGAAAGAGAGGCCAAGCGTTAAACAGGTTCAAGAATGGTTTTCAAGTGGACAGAATAATGAAGTGTTTCAGATCGCTCTTGTGACGGGTGAAGTGAGTAGAGTCACGGTGATTGATATAGATGCCCACAAGGAAGGAAGCGACACTAAAAATCCTACAGTTGAAGGACACACAGTCGGAGATACAAAAATATCTCCGACCTGTACTTGTCTCCCAGAATCGGTTGAGAAGATTGCGTTTGAAAAGGTTGGAGCCACGATGATGAGCAAAACAGGAGGAGGAGGTATCCACATGTTTTGCAAGTATGAAGAGGGATTGGGTAATTCGGTCAAGTTGGCTCATCCACAGATGGATATACGAAGTGATGGAGGTATTATCATTTTGCCTCCTTCGTTACATGAGAATGGAAGATTGTACGAGTGGAATAGCTTGTTCCCGTGGAATGGGGGGAACCTCAAGAATTTGATTTCATTTCCACAGGACTTGAAAAAGGATTTGAGAGAAAAGCCCAAAGCCGATTGGAAAGAGATTGTGAAAGGAGTGGAAAACGGAAAGAGGAATATAAGCACAGCTTCGCTGGCCGGGAAGTTGATCGGATGTTTTGGCATGGATTATCTGGGTGTGGCATGGGAGTTACTGGAAATGTGGAACAAGAGAAACAATCCGCCCGTGAATGAATATGAATTGAGACGCACATTCGAGTCTATTGTAACGAAACATTATGACCATTGGGAATGAAGGAGGGAAAAGTACTTTTCCCTCCGAAAGTACTTTTCCCTCCGAAAGTACTTTTCCCTCCGAAAGTACTTTTCCTCCCTTGCCACCTGTACTGGTGGAGGAAGATAAGGTGGAGCAAGTTAATAAGACTCTACGTGATCTCCTCATCTCGGAGGAGGAGTTGGCTTTGAAGTTGTTACCTCCAACGGTTTGGTTGTTTGGCGAACTTATACCTCAACCGGCTCTTATAGGCATAGTCGGCAAACCAGGAGCTTATAAGACATTCTTTGCTCATTGGATGGCTAAGAGAATGAGTAAAGGATTGGGGTTATTTGACACTGAAGAAGCAGAGGGTACTGCTTCTTCAGTGGCTTCTCCAGTTGGCAGAGGGCTTGGTATTGAGGCTAAGACGTTGATTGTTCAAGAGGAGATGGGAGAGACTATTGTCCAAGAAAGGATACTTCTCATGGATGAGTATGAGAGGAAGAACGTGTACTGGATCATAGGAGGGGGCTTTAAATTGAGCCATAAGAAGGATGTGAATGAGTTGGTGCGTATTGTTGAAGAACTGGGAGTGAGGTTGTTGATTTTAGACCCGTTTTCATCCATTTCGGGATTGAGTGACGAGAATGATAATGCCAAGGCCAGTGAGATCATGGATATTTTGCTTAGGAATTTTGTCAATGGAGGGCCAAAGATTTCCGTGATCTTTCTTCATCATCCAAGTAAGGGAAGCGGAGGCGATGTTCTACGTGGCGCCGGGGATATTCTGGGAAAGTGTTATGTGGCTTATGGGCTCAAAAAGGTGGGTGATGAATCGAGTACAAAAGTGGAGGTCAAGTGTTTGAAGCATAGATGGAAGTTTCCACGGGTGTTTGAGATGGATATGGTTGAGAAGGAGGTGAAGGAGGAGGACAGGGAAAAAGACGGACTCTTTTCCCCTGAAAAAGGATTTTTTAGTGTGAAAAAGAGGTTGGAGTTCCAGTTTAGGAAGGAAGTGGAGAAGAAAATGTTACTCAAAGATAAGATCATTGAGGTACTTGAAGAAGGTGGACGGATGACAAGGAAGGAGATCATGGAAAAGTTAGGAAGAGAAATGGATCCAAAAAATGACAAAAATTTTAAGGAAGCCATGAGAAAGCTTAGAGAAGAGGAATTGTATGAATATGATGAAGGAGAACACGTTTATTGGCTAACCTAAGAGAAAAAATTTTACTCGATTTTTTCTCTTAGTAGGACACCCCCTTCTGTATTAAAAAAGGTCAATTAAAATGGGTATTTTGTTATAGTGAGAGAGGGGGTGCCCTATAGGAACAGACACAAGCCCCCCCCTATTAAATAACTTTTATAGGTCACACCGTCCTTGTACCTCTTAAGGAGGTACAGGACGGACGATGTTGGATGACTTGATAAAGGACACAGGGGGTGCGTGGGTAGAAAGAGGAAGAGAGAAAAAGAGAAAAAGAGAAAAAAGTACGAGTATTTATTTTCAGCTCCCATCCCCCCAATGGTTAATTTCAAAAAAGCGTAAATTTTTTTAGTAATTATATTATATGAAAGAATCAGACATGCAGAGTGAGTTTTCCCGATGGTTAAAAACAGGAGGGGGCGATGGTTTTGATAGGAGTACCACGTTTGAGTTGAAGTTGACTAAGGGTGGGCAAGCTATTCCTTTTAGAGTGGTCAAAGAACATCAGGTGGATGGTCTGAATAGGTCTAGCTGGAAGGATGGGCTTTATTGGAAGATCACCGATTTGTCTTTGGGTAGTAAGCCTTTTGATTGCATGTGGTTGATTGGATGTCGGGCGTACGTAGTGTTGGGATGGTGGGACGATGGTCGGCGAGTGGATGGATTGGGATTGCGGTGGTACGGTATCGATATTGATAGATTTGAGGAGGAAAGAAAGAAAAGTAAGCAAAGATCGTTGACTGAAAAGAGAGCCGGGGAGATTTGTGAGTTCAGCCGAGATGAGAATCATCTAGATGAGAATCATCTAGATGAGAATCATCTAGGCTTTGATTAAACGATTGTAGGATGACGGTGGTTAAATGTGGAGAGAGATGTACTCAAAGTGGTATGTGGATACCTTTAAAAACAAACTGGGGCATTGTAGAGGGTTGTTTTTAAGATGAAGGATGGTGGAAATGCCTTAGAATAGCTAAAAAACACCTTTGAGAGGTGTTTTTTAGGGAAGAAAATTTCTTTTCTTCCCTTTGGTTATTCTTCGACCCCGGCCATTTCAAGAAGTTCAGAATCGCCTGGATCAATGTAACTTGCGAGTGATTGTAAGTCCAAGAGTTCAGCATAACTGATACATTCGTTTTTAATCTCCCCGCGGAGGTATTCTAAGCGTTGGGATATGTTATTTGGAGTGTTCATAATTTTTTAGATAAACAGAGGATACATTCTTTTGTAGTTGGATTTTTGGGAGTTGTAGCAGGATGTTTCTTTTTACAAGTAGGACATGTAAAGGGTTGTAGAGGTTTGCTGGTCATGGAGTTAATCCAGATGGTAGGAGGCATAAGAGGGATTTTTTAGATATAAATGATTTTAATTAATGGTTTGTTTGTTCCATCTCTATCAATGGAATAAAGTGTTGCTTCTTTATTTGAAAATAACCATTCTGATGCTTTTCCATGTTCTAGCCATGAATCTCCACCGAACTTATCGAATACCCAGGCGTTGGTTTTTGTTCTTTTGACAAAGGTTTCTCTGTCATTTTTTATTTCCCCTTGATAGTCTAATTGTTGTATCCTAAGTTTTGTACCTATGGCTAAAAATTTTTTTAAAGCCGCTAAAGTTGAAGGTTTTCCGTTTGTGATTGGATTTTGTTTCAGTGTTTCGGGTTCTTTGAATAAGTCTTGTTTAAGTCCGAGTTCTTTGATGAGTTCATTTGCTAAGGAGTGATATTTTGGATTATCATAATCTGTGATCTGAATTTGGTTTCCTTCATCTAAGATTTGTTTGGAGAAGTTTATCGCAGATTTTTTTGTTTTTATTCCCCATATGCCTGGGAAATAGTCTGTTTGAATGTCTGAGTTAGTTTCATTGGATAATGCAAAATGATCTCCAACGATAAGGGTGTATTGAGTCATAAAAGGATTTTTATGGTGTGGGATTGAACCCGGTGAATAAAATGGCAAGGAACGCAAGGAGAGCGAGGAGTGTTGGATGGGTCATAAGTAAAGGATTTTTTTCTCGTTCTTATTAGGTGAGCGATTGTGATATAATGAAAGGACGGGAAGGCATGGGATCAAGAGCTAGACAGAAGGTGCAACGGTCCGTGTAGTCTTTCACCCATGCCTGGGGCATTGATCGCTTTAACAAGCGTTGTCTATACAATAACAGATATAAGATAAACGGTCAAGGGTTTTCTGTTAGCTTGTGGATAACTTTATAAAGTAAAGTGTTACATAGAGGAATATGTCACAAGGAAGGGACAAAAAAGACCCAGAAAAAGAAGTGGCTACAATGACGTTGGTAAAAGATCGGCCAAATGTTCGGGCGTTGTTTCAAGGGTTGACTCCGAAAGGTCGGCTTTTTTGTTTGGAGTATGTCAAGACATCAAATGCAACCGAAGCTGCGGCAAGAGTTTATGATGTGAAAGATAGAGTGAACGCGGCGCAAATAGGAACAGAAAACCTCGGCAGACCTTTGATAAAAAAAGCTATCTCAGAATTGCTGGGAACGATGTACACAGAGAGTCACGTATATTCGAGGATTGGAACGTTATCACTTGATGCAAAGTCACAAGATACTCAGCTCAAAGCCTCCGTGGAACTAGGAAAGCTCCTCGGAATGTATGACAAGCATCAGAATCAAGGGTCAGGAGCTACGATCAACATCAACATTGACATGCCAAAGCGTGCACAAAGTGAGATCATTGACGCAGACTATAGAGAGAATGTTCAAGAATAGTGCTAAGGTTAGCTAAGAACAAGCGTCCGTCGTAGCTTGTGCCGTTTATTATCTACTCTACGACGCTAAAACATTGAAAAAAAAACACTGTTCTGATTACAGTGTTTTTTGTTTCTAAAAAGTTTCTCAAGACGGTGACGGGGGGGTAGGGGTAGGTTGGTCGGTCGCGAAAAGTTTTATTACCTGTACTCGCTAAATTTTTTAAATTTTCAATCCTTGTTCTTTGAAGATACCAAAGTACCTTCTGAAGAGACATCTTCACTAATTCGTTTTCCAATATTACAATCACTACATAAAATTTGAAGATTCTCTGGATTATTCATTCCTCCATTACAAATTGCGATTATATGATCTACTTCTAACCATGCGTTTTCTTTTCCTACTCCACATATTGCGCATTTAAATCCATATCTCTTGAGAGTTTCATAACGTAACTTATGACCAATTTTTTTTCTTTTATAACGTGTATTTGGATTTTCACATTTTGGTTTCCACGCTACTCTTCCTTTGGCCATAGCAAGATGAAAGGCTTCTCTTATATCACGCATTTCAATACCATGTTTTTTTAGATCTCTTTGGATTGAACGAGGTGTCATTGATTCACCAATGAGATTTTTAATATATTCTTCTATCTCAGGAGCTGACATGCTATGATTTAGATAGAGATCTTTATAAATTTCAGTAAGACTTTTTACGCCTAACTCTTTTTCCATTCTAGGTCGTCTAAGTCTTGCATTATATTTGCTTTCCATAAGGGGGTTTTTAAATACTTATGTCTTGTATGATACACGACTCTTCTTCAAATGTCAACTCAATTTAAGAAAACTCCCAAATCTCCCAATGATTTTTATTGGGCCCCGCAAAAAGGTCCTCAATACGCGTTCCACCAGGCGAGTGTATTTGAATTACTCTTCGGTGGAGCTGCGGGAGGTTCGAAGTCTGAATCACTTTTATTTGAAGCTATTCGCCTCTGTCAGCAATACCCCGGCTACCGGGCTATTCTTTTTCGTCGCACGTTTCCTGAGATTGAAAAGTCACTTGTACCTCGTGTGGCTGAAGTATTGGGAGGAGTTTGTAATTCAAGAAATAAAGGACTTGAGTGGAATTTCTCCAATAAATCAATATTTTATTTATCACATTTGCAACGTGAGGATGATAAAGAGAAACATAAATCTGCCGAGTATGATTATATTGGCTTTGATGAACTTACTTCGTTTACAGAGTCCATGTATATTTATCTATTTTCTCGGTGCCGTGGTGCGAGTGAAGTGGAAAGGTTTATTCGAGCGGG
>CAYILI010000019.1:8524-16477 GCA_964364105.1 uncultured Gammaproteobacteria bacterium
CCTAGAGGTATAGGCCTTGGGTGGGTGAAGAAAAGGTTTATTTATGTTGACTTAAATGAGAATAAGGTTATTGGAAGAGTCTCCTATGACTTTGCTTACGGATGGCAAGTCGATGGACATGTATACACAAACTTTTCTGAACTACCTGTTGATTATGCCAAAGGGAATCCTATCTTTTCACAAGAAACTTATAATATTTACCAAGAGAAACAATCAGGATTAACACGGGCTTTTATTCCAAGTCTTCTGTGGGGGAATGCGATTCTTTTGAAAGTGGATCCGAGTTATGTGAATCGTCTTAGAACACTTCCTTTTAAACTTCAAAATGCTCTTTTATATGGAAAATGGGATATACTTGAGGGACAGTTTTTTGCGGAATGGGATCCTGATAATCACGTGATAGATGGTTTTGATATACCAGATTCATGGAAAAGATTCGTGGCTATTGACTATGGATTTACAGCTCCTATGTGTGCCCTATGGTTTGCCGTGGATGATAATGGAAAGGTTTATGTTTACAGGGAATTGTATGGTGCGCGTATGTCCACGCAAGATCAGGCTCAGAATATTTTAGATATGACCGGTGATGAGAAGATTGATTGGTATACTTGTGATCCGGCTATGTTTCAACGTACCGGTTCTGGAGAAAGTCATGCGGATATTTATTCAAGACATGATATTCCTATTATTGGATCTTCAAATAAACGTATCCCAGGATGGGCAATTTTGCATGAATATTTAATAAATAAGCAAATTGTTGTCTTTAGAAACTGTAAGAACTTGATTAATACTTTACCTACTCTCATGCACTCTAAGACAAATCCTGAGGATCTGGATACGATGCAGGAGGATCACGAGGCTGACTGTCTTAGATATTTTTTACTTACTCTGCGAGGATATAGAACAAATGTCTCATTTGTAGATGACGGTATACCAGAATGGTTTAAAAAAATAAGGAAGGAAAGTCAAAGGAAGAAAGTCTTGACTTCTGTACGATTGGGGTAATTTTTGCTAAAATAGAGATAATACATTTATTTATTTTTTCTTATGAGAACATCAAATATTGTTCCTAGAACCGGTTATTTAATTACAAAGAAAGAGGAAACAGTTACAAAAGAAGGGTTGGAATATGAAGAGAATACAGATGACTTTCTTGTTTATGCCCAAGTGGTAGTGTCTTCTTCATTGAACTATTCTAAGGGGGAATTTGTTATTTATCATGTGATAGAGGCTCAGGAGTTTGGTGACGGTTCTTTAATTTATAATTTTATTCATGAGGATAATATTCTAGGAACCTATGTCCCAAGTACCGCAACCGATAAGGAGTGAAAATCCTGATCCAAAACCTAGTATCCTGAAAAGTTTGTTTGAGCAAGAAAACAAAGAACTTACTTACAGTTCTTTTAATTTTGCTATTTATAAAGAGTTTCGTTCCAAAATGGAACAATATAGGAGAAGTTGTTTTGGAACAAATATGGAGTCTTTGTGGAAATCATTGCGTGAAAGTTACTTACCTCAACCTATTGAGGATCTTTTGATTAAAGCGGAATGGTTGATTGATACGGATGGTAATGCTGTTCCTTCTCGTTTTTTTGCAGAGAAAGGAAGTGATTTGGATCAATTGATTGAACCCCTTGTGGCTATTAAAATTCATACAGGATTGAGTATTGTGACTCAGAAGACCCCTGATGTGTATTGGGATTCGGATAATGAACTTTATCAAAGTCGTGTACGAGTCTTAGATGCCGCGCGTCACAGTGATTGGAATGATAAACAGACACGTCAACAGTATCAGATGATGTGGTTTTATCTATTTCTTTTTGGAGGATCTTTTTGGAGACGTATTTTTGATCATGAAGAAAGGGAAGTTAATTTTGTTTCTGAAGTGGATTTGGTAAATAACGAGATGAAGTTTAAGAAAGGAAAACTTGTAGAAGTGGATCAAACTGTTGGAGAAGCTCTCACCCCGTTAGATGTTTGGATAGATCCTTCTACAGTCCCCGGAATGGAGAGAACAATGCGTTATGCTCGTTATGATAAAGTTTTCGATGGACAGACATTTTTAAAGAAATTCAAAGGTATCGTCCCAGCTCAACGATTGAATAAGGTCAAACCTAATTGTATTGAAGGATATACTGGAGACGACTTGTTTCGATGTGAATATTTTGAACATAGAGATTTGGATTTACTTTATGTGGTTGCTAATGATGTTCCTATTTTAAAACAACATTTACCTTGGAATCATAAAGGATTGAGTATAAAGATGGTTATCTGGACTCCCAGAGGAGATAAGAATCCCTTTGGCCTTGGACCTATTGAAATGATGGGTCCTAATAAACAGATCTTCGATAAACTTTTGAAGATGACCATGAATCAGGTGAAGTTCTCTATTTATAAATCTTTATTCTATCAAGGATCACTCGACATTGAGGGAGAATCTGGAGGTGATTTTAAACTTCAACCTGATAGAGCTTATAAATGTTCTACTAATCCAAAGGATATTAAGACACTTGAAATCCCCGGCCCTGGATCCGATGCTTGGAAAGCTATAGCGGAATCAAGAGCAAGACTTGATGATGCCAGTGGTATCAATCGTCCTTTGGGTGGAGAGATTTCTAAAAACACAACAGCTTTCGAAGTGGATCTTGCCAAGGATGCGGCATTGGCACGTCTTGGACTTCCAATAAATAATGTTGTGGATTTATTGCAATGGGATGCGGAGATTACTTTTGAACTTCAAAAACAACATTATTCACTTCCAGAGATAACAGAACTAGTGGATCCTGATGATATTACCGCCGCAGTGGATGAACTTAATAAGATAAAAGCTAATCCGAATATTCAAGCTACTTTTTCTATTTGGTTTGATGAATCGAATCCTGAGAATCCACGGGCCTTTAGAGGAGATTTTAGAACTGAACAATTAACTCTTGAGACTTCACCCTCCGGAGAAGAGATGTCATCCCTTGGAAAACAACAAGTAGTTTTTACTCCTGAGGTATTTGATTGGAAGGGAAAGATTCATGTGGTTGCTGATTCTATTTTGACGATTACTCCCACCGTGGAAAGAACAAGAAAAATGGAATTTTTCAATCTTATTATTCCTCTATTTCAAAGTCCTCCCGAATTAGTAGCTAAACCGGCGAGAGAACTTGCAAAACTTTATCACATGGATTATGAGGATGTATTTCCAGAACATTGGTTGGCTTATCTTAAACAGGTCGATGGAGGTCAAAGTACACCAGAACAAGCTCAGAATGTTATGCAACAACAACAGATGATGCAACAACCCGGATTTCAACAACAAAGAGCGGGTAAAGTGGTAACAAATGTCAACTGACAAAAGGATTTGGTAAGTGCACGATCTGAACAAATAAGTCCTTAATATGATGGAAAGACCTTTAAATAAAACATTGGAAGAAATTAGAACCCATTATCCCGATGCCCTTGAAAAAGTATTTAGTCTATTGGAGAAAGAATATGCCGGAGAAATTTTGATAGGTTCTTCTACCGACGAAACCTTGCTCAATGCTTATCGCAACGATGGAAAAAAACAAGCGATAATTGATCTTAAAAAAATGTTTGGAATCTATGATACACGGACCTGAAAAATTTTATCTCCCTACGGTTTCAAAGGATAAAGTGGAAATGATTGTAAATTGGAATAAAGCATCAAATGATTGTGAATTCGTAAAGATGAGAATCAATGGAAAGAAAGAGATTGTTATTCCAAAATCCGTATTAATTAGAACAGCGATGTTTCTTGGAAATGAGGAAGAACAAGAGGCATTAATTCCTACAAAGAATGTAACAATAAGACAATATAAGAAGAAAATGACGATTCGTTTATTAAAAGATATGAGAGAGGGTGAATCGTTGACAATCCCTGTTTCATTCGATATTCCTTTGAATGAAGATACATTCCCTATCCTTGAATTAACTGATAAATATTTTTAAACAATAATATACTCTATGTCTTTTTTACAAAAGAAAAATGAAGAGAAGAAACTTAGTCAAGAAGAAATTTTCGCTTTAAAAGAAAAACTTCGTCCTATGAATTTTGAACCTGAAAAAACTGTTGAAATAGAAAACATTGAACCCAAGATTCAAGAACCTAAAGAAAAACTAGAAGAGGAAGTAGATTTACTTATAGCTATTAGTAAGATTACCGATACTTTAAAAAGTCTTTCTTCTCGTTTTGATATCATAGAAACAAGAATTGATGAACTTCAAACAAAGAAAATATTCACTGATCTTCAACCTGTCAATGTAAACGAAAATGAAAAACTAGAAATGAAAGAAAATGGAACTGATGATTCTGGTGTAAATCCTATTGTTCAAAGAGTAAAAACTGTTTTGGGTAATGGGGATCCTTCCCAGTGTCAATTTGAAGTAAAAATGACTTCTTCAGGACAAGGAATTTTATTTCTTTTAGAGATCATTCCACCTAAACATTTAAGAGAAAAACCTGATAGATCTGATGGTCAAGGAGGAACAATTTCAACAGATATCCGATGTAAGAATATTCCTTATGCAGAAGGAATTTCAGGTGCTGAGGCTTATGCTGTAAAAGTAAAAAATTATTGTATAAATTGGGCGACAAAGACCGGAGTACCGTATTTTTCAAAATAAACATGATTGTTTTGATTAATCTTAGGAGTTGTTAAACTAACCAAGAAATCATTATGCCCGAAGAGGAAGAAAAAATTCCACAAGAAGTGGAATCAGAGGTAGTACCATCTAAAGAAGAAGAAGAGAAGATTACACCTGAAAATATTGATAAAGTTTTAATAGAATCAACTAATCAGGTAGAAGAAGAGAAGATTACACCTGAAAATATTGATAAAGTTTTAGATGATACCAAACCTGAAGATACTTCAAAACCTGAAGTTATAGAATCAACTAATCAGGTAGAAGAAGAGAAAAAAGAACCAGAGAAATCTGGTGAAGATACCGACACCATAGAAATTGATGGAGAGAAATTTTCACAAGAAGAAATTGATCAGATCTTTGCTACAGGAAAAACTGTTTATAAATATAAACAGGAACATCCTGGGTATGATCCTATCAAGATTCATGGAGCATTTACTCGTGCTACGCAAGAACTTTCCGAGGTTAAAAGAAAAATTGTATCCAATGTTGATGAGGTTATTTCTAAAAATAAACCTATCAAAAAAGATGTTGATCTTTCGAAATTTAATCAGAAAGATGTTGAAACTTTTAAAGAACTTGCTCTTGGCCTTGGATATGTAAGTAAAGATGAATTGGAAACTCGTGAAATTGAATTGAAGAAAAGTAATTATGAAACTACTAAAAAAGAGATGACGAATGAATTCTTGAAAAAGCATCCAGAATATCGTCCAGAGAATGATCCCAACGATATTAACTGGAATGCTGTCGTCAATGAATTTAATCGTTATAAACTTCCAAAAAATCCGATAGAAATTGCTACTATTTTGGAAGAGATTCATGAAAAAGTTTCTGGGAAGTCTTCTGTAGTAGATACAAAAAAATTACATGAAGTTCTTGCAAAGAAAAAAGTTGCCAGTATCGCTCAGGCGACAACTGGAGCTATAGGTGGAGGTGAAGAAAAACGTGAACAGGCACGTAATAATCCTGTAAATCCTAAAATTCATAATCTCATTGAAAAAGGAGCATTAAAAGGATTCAGTCAAAAAGAGATTGATGAATTATTTAACTAAATTTAACTCAATTAATTATGGCTTATACTGGATTTGAACTTGAGACTTCTCCTTGTGTGGAGAATGCTAGAGAAGTACCTATTAGTTCAATTACTGTAGCTATTGGTAATTTACTAGAACTTGTTCCAGATGCCACCTCGTGGACATTGGCTACAAGTGCTTCTAAGAATTGGTACTTGAAAGGAGTTGCAAGTTCTTCAGCTACGATCGCTGATACTAAAGTGAATGTTCAACTTGTTGTCGGGCAATTTTGGTATGCAGGATGTAATGCAGATTCTAATGCAACTCAAAATTTCAAAGTACATATTCTTACTGATGAGGATCAGGTGGCAAATACCGCTACGGACAAATCAGGTGATTTCAATGGAATGTTCTTGCAGTGGAATACGGTTGGTGTTGCTGCAGATAAAAGACTTCGTGGAATACTTATCCCGGGTTATGGAGTTGATTTTAATGCAGCCTCTTAATTCTAATTATTAAATTAAATAACTTTTATGGGTGTACCAATGACATTGGATTCCGCAAGGGATTTAATTGATGTTGCGATTCAAAGAGTTTATCCAAAAATTACTCAATTACCTCCTGGACCTATCTTAGAACTTTATCGTGAAGAAACTACTGAAGATTATTATGATAAAGATTCCAGTCTGTCTGGATTTTCGGAATCTTCACGAATGATTGAAAATTCGATTATCACCAGTGAAAGTCCTGTACAAGGATTTGATAAAACTTATACTCAACTTTATCATGGAAATATGGGACAGTTTACTCTCTACGATTGGAAGTATGGTATTAAGAAACGAAAATTAGAAAGTGTTCTTCAGGATTTGGTAGGTTCTTGTAAACGTAGACAAGAAAGACTTCTTACGAGATATCTTGAAGAATCTTTTGAAGACGCTGGGACTTCTTATTCACAGACTGATAACGCTGGAACTTATACCGTTACAGTTACAGGTGGAGATGGAACTACTTTTGTGAGTTCCGCTCATACTCGTGAGGATGGAGGTTCTTCATGGAGTAATGAATTTAATTCTGCCGGCGCCGGTGGAGCTAATGATACTTTTGATCTTGATGGTTTGAAAGGATCTTATGATACTGCTGCTAGGATTCCAGATCCAAAAGGAAATCTCATGGATATTAATTATAATAAATATATCTTTCCTAAAGGTTCTGCAAATTACTTTACCGCAATGGAAATTAACGGTGCATTGAAAAAGAACCAACTTCCTGAAAGTAATGAATTCGGTGGAGCTCCTTTTGCCGCATTTGAAATGGTAGGTCTTCCTTATCTTACCGGATCCGTTGGTTATTCATCTGAACTTATTAGTACTTCTGGAGAATGGTGGGGATTTGATACAAGTCTTATTAGTGAAAAATGCGGTCTTCAACTTCGTACCTCACAAGATATTGAAATGGATCCAGCTGAAAAAGATTATAAGACAAAGTCAATTTATGTATCTGCAACTCATTCATTTGATTATGGGCATAATGATTCTCGTAACGCGGGTGGAACCGATGGTTCTGGAAACTAAACTAATTAATTAATTAATTAATCTATGGCTACTAACTCTAAGGGTGGTATTAAGAGATGTCGATTTATTGAAATGATAAATTTGACAGCCGCTCCGTCTGTAACGTCGAACAGGTTCTACGTAGTCAATGGTGTGGCCTATCACGATGGGGTCAACCTTGAAAGCGGTGGTGCGGGCGGAGTTGGAGACTTAGATGAGGTCTATGAAACTGGACAGTCGGTTGTATTAGATGAGGGTCCTATTGTTTATACAGATGCGACGACCGGAGTATTGAGTTCAATGCGATTTGTTCAAACAGGGGCGAAAGTTGGTCACATTATTAAGTTTGATGTAAATGCCGCAATGACAGGGAATGTTCTTGACCTTGATATGGATCAAGGAATTGCCGGCGGTGGTATTTATATTGATTGTGGCGCAGGTGCGCGTACAGGAGCGGATTTTAAAGTGAAAGACGATTCAACGGATGCGCATAGTGTTATTGATATTGATTCTTCAGGTTCTGGAGCAACAATCGGTTTTGACTTCAGAGGTTCTTATAATGGTGATGCTGGAGGACAAGTATTTCTTGTTACTCTCGATGCCAATGATAATCTTACGACCGAAGTCATGCAGATTGATACAGGGGCAGGAAATAGAGGAATCATGTTTGATCTAAACTTTGGACATTCAGATTCAGGGACTACTTCTCATATTTTTGATATTGATATTGGAGGTGTCTT
>CAYILI010000020.1:0-6292 GCA_964364105.1 uncultured Gammaproteobacteria bacterium
GTAAAGGATATTGAGGACGGAAGTTATATTGCGCAAATTCTACCAGCCCAACTGATTTCATATTATTTGGCTCTATTTAAAAATTATGATCCAGATAAGCCGAGAAATTTAGCAAAATCAGTAACAGTAAAATAACAATTTATTATGGTAGATAAAGATTATTATCAGATTTTAGGAATTACAAAAGGTGCTAATGAAGCAGATATAAAAAAAGCTTACAGGAAGCTTGCGCTTGAACATCATCCAGATAGGAATAAGGGAGACAAAACTTCTGAAGAGAAATTTAAAGAAGTAACAAAAGCCTACGAAGTTTTATCAGATCCCCAAAAAAAACAGGCTTATGATCAGTTTGGTCACGGGGCATTTGAGCAGGGTGCGGGACAGGGAGCAGGCGGAGGAAATCCTTTTGCCGGGGGATTTGGTGGAGCAGGAGGTCCTTTTAGTTACACCTATACAACCGGAGGAAACGCAGGTGGTTTTGATTTTGGAGGCGTAGCGGATCCATTTGAAATTTTCGAGCAATTCTTTGGCGGAGGAAATCCTTTTGGCAGAGGTCAAAGAAGACCTGTTTATTCAATTGCAATTGAATTTATGGATGCAGTTAAAGGAGCGACAAAAAGAATTACAGTTGAGGGAAAAACTCAGACAGTTAAAATTCCTGCAGGAATTGACAACGGGCAAAGAGTGAGATTTGGTGCTTATGATATTTTAGTTGAAGTTAGACCGGACAAGAGATTTAAGAGAGAGGGAAATGACGTAGTGACTGAGGAAGAAATTACATTTCCAGAAGCTGCATTGGGTACTGAGATTGAAGTAGTTACAGTTGAGGGAAAGGTGAAGTTGAAAATTCCTTCTGGGACTCAGCCAAATACCGTTATAAGGCTTTCTCAAAAAGGAATTCCAAGTGTCAGCGGAAGAGGACGCGGAGATCACTATGTTCAGGTAAAAGTAGTTATTCCTAAAAATTTATCTTCGCACCAAAAAGAACTACTTAGAGAATTTGATTCCTCAAAGAAAAAATCCAGCTGGTTCTAAAAAATCCTCTTGCGAATTAGTATTTAGCAATTATATAATCAGCTTCTGCTCGTTATATGGCTGAAAGACAAAGAATTGGAGTAGGGGTTAGGGGAGCAGGAATAGTTGGTGGAGGAGTAATCCGTGAGCTAATGAATCACGGCCCAGAATGGGGACTAGAGCTTCGTGGTGTAGCTGTTCAAAATCCTGCAAATCCTAATAGAGAATTCAGTGGTCCTCACTACACAACATCAAATCAGCTACTAGAAGATCCAAGTATTAAAATTATCGTTGAAGCTCCGGGAGGTGTTCATCCAGCAAGTTCCGCAGCATTCATGGAGGATGCAATGAGTAGAGGTAAAAATATAGTTACTCCTGCTAAGGCTCCAGTTGCGCTTTATCCCCAAGATTTATTTGATGCGGCAAGAGAAAATGGTGTTGATTTTCAATTTGAAGGAACAGTTGGTGGAGGAATTCCTGTAGTAAACACTCTTAGAAGAAGAACAAAAGTAGATCAGGTTATGGGCATAACTGGAATTGTAAACGGAACAACAAATCACATCCTTACTCAGATGAGAGACAGGGGAATGAGCTTTGAAGAAGCTCTTTCTGAAGCCCAAACTGCAGGATATGCAGAGGCAGATCCATCCTCAGATGTAGAAGGAAAGGATGCAGCTTATAAACTTGCAATTCTTTTTATGCTTGGATTTAATTCAGCTATTAATCCTGAAACTATAGGTAGAAGAGGTATTACAGATGTAACTGCAGCGGATTTGGATTTTGCAAATAATTACATTCGCGAAAGAGGAGAGCCAGCGCATGATATAAAGCTTTTGGCAATCGCGAAAAGAAGAAATGATGGTCTCTTTGAAGCAAGAGTGACACCTGCAATTATTAGACAAGATAACCCACTTGCTTCAGTTAATGGGGTATTTAACGGAGTAAAAGTAGACTGGGAGCTTGCGGGAACACACATGTATACAGGTAGAGGTGCTGGAAGAGATGCCACTACAAGCGCGGTACTAGAAGATATCAGACGGGCTGCGGATAATTTAAAAAAAGGACCCGATGAACTCCCAACGCTAGACGGTAATGTTCTTCTTGAAGAACCACAGAATATTACACGAGCCGGGTATATAAGAATGCTTTTAGCTCATAAACCAATGAGTGCTGGGGAAGCGTATATGATTATGGGTGAAAGTGGATTAAATATAACGCAAATTAAGCAGGAAGAAGAGTTTGCTACAGTTATTGAGGGAGATAAGTATATACCCGACATAGTTGTATTTGAACCAGCTGATCAGGATATTGTCTTTTCTGCGCTAGAAGATTTAGCACTAAGCGATAGAGTAGAAGGAGACCCGGTCTTTATTCCTTTCGAAGGATAATTTTTAATTCTGTTATAATTTCCAAATGTATAAGTTTTTTGTTTTTTCTCCTCGTGAAGAAAATGTAATTAGAGATATTATTGACGCTGCATCAGATGCTGGTGCTGGGACAATTGGTAAATATAAAAAATGCGCATTTATTGCTGAAGGTTATGGAACTTGGGAGGCGGATTTAGATGCAAAACCGGCATTAGGTGAAGTTGGTAAAATAGAAAAAATAGAAGAAGTAAAAATAGAAATGGAATGTCCCGACGAAGTTATACAAAACGTGGTTGATGCCATTAAAAAAGTCCACCCATATGAAGAGGTAGTAATTGACGTTTTTAAAATGGAGAGAATTTCGTGAAATATATTGCTGTTTTTTGTTCTTCAAGAGATCTTGATGAAAAATACATAAATCCCGCTAAAGAGTTTTCGAGACTTTTAGTAGAGCATGGATATTATTTGGTTTTTGGCGGATCTGATACAGGACTTATGAAAGTGGTCGCTGATGAGGTTCAGAAAAACGGCGGAAAAGTTTTAGGAGTGTCTATGCAGGTATTTCATCATTTAGCCAGGAAAAATGCAGATGAGATGATTCTAGCAAAAGATTTGGGTGATCGAAAAGCTATAATGCTAGATCGCGCTGTAGCTATTGTTGCCTTAGTCGGAGGTCTTGGAACACTTGATGAACTAGTTCACATAACAGAACTTAAAAGACAAAAACATCATGAAAAACCAATCGTAGTCCTAGACACAGATAATTTTTATGAAGGACTGAAAATTCAATTTGAGAGAATGGAGAAAGACGGATTTAATCAATTTGACATACGTGAGTACATTAAGTTTATAGAAACTCCCAAAGAGGCAATAGAATTTATAAATAAAAAACTTAGTAAATGATTACTCTTCCTGGACTAATTGATCCGCATGTTCACTTCCGCACACCTGGACAAACTCATAAAGAAGATTTTACATCTGGTACCAAGGCGGCTATCGCAGGTGGTTTTACGATGGTGTTGGATATGCCAAATAATAAATTGCCAATAGTTAATAGTCAATTGTTAATCGAGAAAATTGAGATTGCCAAAAAACAAATAGTTTCAGATGTAGGTTTTTATTTTGGATCTCTTGGAGATAATTTAGAGGAATTTGAAAAAGTTAAAAAGAAAGTTTTTGGTCTAAAATTATTTTTAAATTTGACGACAGGAGGATTCATAATTGATGAAGAAAAGTTAAAAAAAATTTATAAAAAATGGCCACGAAGTTTGCCTATCTTGGTTCATGCGGAGGATGACGTAATTGATTTAGTAATTAAAGTTTGTTCTTCCACCAAAATGAAAACGCATGTTTGCCATGTATCAACTATTGAAAGCTTTAAAAAAATTATTAAAGCCAAAAAGAAAGGTTTATCCATTACTTGCGGGGTAACTCCTCATCATTTATTTTTGACTCCACAGCAGGTTAAAAAATTGGGAGCATTTGGGCTCATGAAGCCAAGAATTGATGGCGAGTTTTCTCAGTTTGCATTTAAAAACATTAAATGGATCGATTTAATTGAATCAGATCACGCGCCGCATACAAGAGAGGAAAAACTTTCAAAAGAACCACCATTCGGTGTTACCGGTCTTGAAACTACACTTGGCTTGCTCCTTACAGCAAAATCAGAAGGCTTGTTAACGATTAAAGACATAGGAAGACTAACTCACACTGGGCCTGCAAAAATTTTTGGAATCAAACAAGACGCGAAAATTGAAATAGATGAAAATGAAGAATGGATAGTTGAAGGTTCTAAGCTCTTTACGAAATGTAAGTGGTCGCCATTTGAAGGGCGAGTTTTAAAAGGAAAAGTTAAAAAAGTTTGGATAAGAGGAAAAGTAATTTATGATAGTGGAAATTTTCTTGTGGATCCAGGATTTGCAAAAGTGTTATAATTTCGCAAATGCTAAATAAGCCATTTTTTGACCCTCTAAAAACATACGAAGAAAATTATAAAAAGGGTCCTTTTGGAAAGTTTGCAGATAAAAAAATACTTAAGGAAAAAGGTAATCCAGACCACTATTTGTTTGGTTTTCCTCTATATACTCCATTTGGGATTCCTGCTGGACCACTTCTAAATTCTAGATTTGTTAATGCTGCGCTAGACAAGGGATTCGATATAGTTACCTATAAAACAGTAAGAACAAAATTTCGCGAGTGTAATGAATGGCCAAATGTTCTGGCGGTAAAAGTAAAAGGGGACCTTAGTTTGGAGATGGCAGAAAAAGGAGTTGTCGCAAATCAAAAATATGGAAATCCATTAGCAGTAACTAATTCATTTGGGGTTCCCTCAATGGATCCTGATGTTTGGCAAAAAGATTTGAGTAGGTCAGTGAGATATGCAAAAAAAGGACAAATAGTTATTGGTAGTTTTCAGGGAACGACAGACGGAGATGTGGATAATTTCATAAAGGATTATGTGGTCGCAGCAAGACTCGTTAAGGAGACTGGAGTAAAAGTAATGGAGGTTAATCTTTCTTGTCCAAATGAGGGTTCAGCTCACTTAGTTTGCTTTGATATTTTAAGAACGACTCAAATAGTGGAAGCAATAAAAAATGAAATTGGAAATACACCGCTTACTATTAAAATTGCTTATTTTGAGAATCAGAAACAGCTGGAGAAATTAATTAAATCTGTGGGTAAGTTGGTTCAGGGTATTTCGGCGATCAATACGATTCCCGCTAAAGTTTATAAAGAAAATGGTGAGCAAGCATTACCCGGTGGACCCATTAGATTAAAATCTGGAACATGCGGGCATCCGATTAAATGGGCAGGATTAGAAATGACAGAAAGACTTTTTAATTTAAGAAATGAGCTTGGATTTAATTTTAAAATTATTGGTGTGGGTGGAGTAACTGTCGCAAGTGAATATTTTGAATACAGGTCAAGGGGTGCTGATGCAGTGATGAGTGCGACTGGAGCCATGTGGAACCCAATGTTGGCACAGGAAATAAAGGCAGCGGTTTAGAGATCCTGAAACGAGTTCAGGATGACAACGACTTATTTGTAATTTTGGCCTCGAGTTCCTATACTTATATTAGCTATTAGCTTTCTGTCTACAGTCTACAGCTAGGAATATCCAGCCGTAGTCGGTAGTCTGTTTGCCATAAGCTATCTATGGGTTTCTATCTGTCCATTCCTTTTCTGTTTCTCAAATTTTGGTATCTTGAGGCGCCAATTAGGCTCATTAAGTATTTCATGTCAGTGAATCACGCTGTACTTCAGATTCTCTCACTTCCCCTAATGATTAGGACTTTTTTTAAACCTCTTAAAAATGAATACAGGAAAGGTTTGGTAGTTTTTTCAATCGGAATAGGAATTTTTGTAAAAACTGTTTTTATAATTATGGATTTATTATTATTCTTGACACTAATCTTCTTTGAAATTACATTTTTAACATTTTTTATCTGGTGGCCTTTAGTAACTTTTTTAATTTTATTTATCCAAGCACCTTTCTAAGATGATTAATTTTTATATAAGTAATAATAAAAAAGGTGCTGGATTTATTAAGCTATGAATGGACGAATAAGTATTTCTTTAATTTACGATTCAATTGGCTCTGTCCTAATTAGGTTTTTTGCAATAAACGGAGCTTTAATTTTGATTGCATATGAAGTTTTTGCGGGAAGATTTCCAAGAATACCTTTGTTTCTTTTATCAGCAATAACTATTGTTCATATTTTTATTAGATATGAAATTGAAAATATTTTGCCGATGAAAAAAGTTAGTGTAAATTTAAATGATATCCTTGATTGTTTTACAAAAGAAGCTCTCATGGCAGTTCTTCTTAGAAAGAGTTCAGAATCAATTATTAATTTTTTAAAAAAACGATTTCAAATTAAGTTCTACTTAGAGAAAGCGGCGATTGATCC
>CAYILI010000020.1:6302-12105 GCA_964364105.1 uncultured Gammaproteobacteria bacterium
TGTAGAATTTCCAAAACATGATTTATACGCAAAAGCACTTGAAATTGCAAAGTCTCAAAACAATAACTATGTTACCTCTATGGATATTTTTACAGCTTATCTTCTTCTAACGGAAAATCAAACAAAATTACTTTTTTCAAACAAATTAAAAGAAACAGATATTTTAAATATTAATCACTGGACGAAGATTACATTCGACGAAGAAAATTTAAAACCAAAAAAAGTAAGATTTGTGGGAATTGGAATTGGCGAGACCTTAGTTTGGGGATGGACCCCTGAAGCCAGAAATTATACAAAGGACTTAACTTTCTCAAGCATAAGGAAAAAAGGATTTATAGAGGGACGGGAAAAAGAATATGAAGAAATGCTCGAGGCAATGCAAAGAAAAGAAAATAATAATGTGCTTTTAGTTGGAGACATTGGCACCGGTAAAAGTAATTTAGTAGATAATTTTATTTTTGATAGTTATGAAGCAAATTTACCAAAAAAATTAAACCACAGAAGATTTCTTGAGGTAGCAATTGGACCGCTTATTGCTGGAACAGCCAATAGAGAAGAATTAGAAACTAGACTTCAGGCAGTAATTGAAGAAGTGAAGCATTCCGGAAATGTAATTTTATATGTGCCAGAGTTTCAGAATTTAATAGGCTCATCGTCTTATGGGATTGATCTTTCAGGAGCGATACTTCCATACCTTAGAGACGGAAAGATGCCGATAATTGCGACTATGACAGAGCCCGAGTATAAAAAATATTTTGAAAATAATGCGATTAGAGAAGTTTTTGAGATTATAAAACTTAGTGAACCGAATGAAGAAGTAGCCATGAAAATGTTATTTCAAAAAGCTGAAGAAATTGAAAATAATACAAAGACTCAGCTTAGCTATAGAGCTATTCTTGCAGCAGTTAAATATGCAGATAAATTTGATGTAAATGCTGTTTTACCAGGAACTGCCGTAGAGCTTTTAACTGAAACAGCGAATTCAGTCTACTTGGATAAGAGAAAAGAAAAGATAGTTCTTGAGGAAGATATTTTTTCTAAAGTAGAAACAAAAAGTCATATTCCCGTGGGTCAGCCAAAATCTGATGAGAAACTTTTACTTCTTAACCTTGAAAATGAAATGCATAAATTTGTTATTGGTCAAGATGAAGCAATCCGTTCAATTTCTGAAGCAATTAGAAGAATTAGAGCAGGATTATCCAGGGAAAGACCAATTTCATTTTTATTTTTAGGGCCAACTGGAGTTGGAAAAACAGAAGCCGCGAGAACTTTAGCGAGAATTTATTTTAGAGGGGAAGAAAATATAGTAAGGGTGGATATGAGTGAATATGGAAATCCTGACGGCCTATCTAAGATGCTCGAATCAGACTCTGGAAGCTTCCTAAATCAAATTGAGACTCATCCATTCTCATTAGTTTTATTAGACGAATTTGAAAAAGCAAATGAAAAAATCCTTAATTTATTTCTTCAAGTTTTTGAAGACGGACGAATGACTGACAATTCTGGTAAAACTATTTCTTTTACTAATACTATTATTATATCTACTAGTAACGCCGGTTCTGAATTTATTCGCGAAAGCCTGGCGAGTAATACAGGTATCTCTAATAATAATCTGTTGGACTTTTTACAAAGAGAAGGAATATTTACTCCGGAATTATTAAATAGATTTGACGATATTGTTGTTTTTAATCCTCTTAACCAGTCTCAGGTTTCTCAAATTGCTAAATTACTTCTTACGCAGTTGTCCGGAAGACTTTCTCAGCAGGATATAACTTTAAATTTCGATCCTCAAGCTGTGGAGTTTATCGCTCGGGGTGGATTTAATGAGGAATTTGGTGCACGTCCCCTCGCCCGTTTTATTCAGGATAAGGTAGAAGATGTTATGGCGAAAAAGATGCTAGCAGGAGAAATTGTAAGAGGGGATAAGATAACTGTTGCTTTAGATCAGGGTTCGAATTTAAGTTTTACTAAAGCAACTTAGCCTTGAAGCTAGCTTCAGATTCTGCTATACTCTATAGACAACTCAAAACTCAAAAGTCAAAAGTCAAAAGTTTGAATGATTTTTAGGTTTGATTTTTAATATTATGCCAGCAGTACAACGAAGCGAATTTTCGCTAGCACTAAATCAGGTAGCAAATGAGAGGGGAATTGACCCCGAAATAGTTTTGGATACAGTCCAAAACGCTATCCTCGCGGCTTACAGAAAAGATCACCCGGAGATTGAAGTCGAAGAATATTCAGCTACACTGGACCCAAATTCAGGAGAAGCTAAAATTTTCCACGAAAAACTAGATGTGACACCACCAGGATTCGGAAGAATCGCAGCTCAAACCGCAAAGCAGGTAATACTTCAGAAAATCCGCGAAAAAGAAAAAGAAGCAATAATTACTGACTATAAGGTTAGAATCGGAACCATCGTTAATGGTATGGTTCTTAGATTTGCAGGTCCAAATATCATAATCGATGTTGGAAAAGCTGAAGGAATTATGCCTCCTGGGGAGCAAATCGCAAATGAAAAGTATCACCTAAATCAGAGAATGGCGGTTTTCTTAAAAGAAATCCATGAAGGACCAAAAGGTGAAGAGGTAGTAGTTTCTCGTGCGGATAATGGATTACTTGAAGGTTTATTAAAACGTGAAGTTCCAGAGGTAGCACAAGGTTCAGTTGAGATTAAGTCTATCGAAAGAGAGCCAGGAAATAGAGCAAAAATTGCCGTTTATTCAAACCAGGCTGGAATTGATCCAGTTGGAAGCTGTGTTGGTCAAAAAGGAGTTAGGGTTCAGGCTATAATTGCTGAATTTAATGGAATAGAAAAAATAGATATTATTCAGTGGCAAGAAAATATACGAGACTACGTAATTCAGGCTCTTTCACCTGCAAAAAATATCACAGTAGAAATTTCGGAGAAAGAAAAAACTGCCAAAGTAAAAGTTCCACAAGATGAGTTATCATTAGCAATCGGAAAAGACGGTCAAAATGTAAGATTAGCTTCAAAATTAACTGGATACAGAATTGAAATTGAGGGCGAGGCTTCAGCTGCACAGGTTGCAGAAGAAGTAGCGGCAAAAGAATCAGCTGCACAGCCAGAAACTGTAGAGCCTGAGCCGGAAAGTAAGGCTAAAAAGACAAAATCTACCAAAAAAACGAAAAAAGTTGAGGATTCAAGTGCAATTGAAGCTGATTTGGCAACAGTGGAGACTGTTAAGGAATTGGAAATAGCTGTAAGGCCTGAAGTTTTGGAAACTGCCCCTGTTGAGGTTTTGGAAGAGGCATCAGTTATTGCTCCTGTTCAAACGGAAACACCAGAAGAAAATAAATCTCAAGATTCCTAGTATGAGAAGTATTAATTTTCTTCAAAAAAATATATGGATTCAAAAAATACTAACCAGAATTTTCCTCCGGTCGTAGCCGTTTTAGGTCATGTTGACCATGGTAAAACCACACTTTTAGATACAATCCGAAAAACCTCAATTGCGAGTCGTGAGCACGGCGGAATTACCCAAAAAATTGGAGCGTCAATGGTCGAAATCGATCATGAAGGTGAAAAGCGCAGAATTACGTTTATAGACACTCCAGGACATGAAGCTTTTGCTAAGATGCGTGGCCGGGGAGCACAAGCTGCAGATATTGGACTTCTAATCGTCTCTTCTGTTGATGGAGTTATGCCTCAAACAAAAGAAAGCATCGGGCTTCTTAAGGCTTCAGGAGTTCCATATATAGTAGTACTTACTAAATCAGATGATCCTCAGAAAAACCCAGAAAAAGCAAAAAGAGATCTTATGAATGAAGAAATTCTTTTTGAAGGATTAGGGGGAGACGTGCCTGTGATTGAGGTTTCTTCAAAAACTGGAGCAAACATTAAAGAATTACTAGATCTAATCCTACTTGTTAATGATCTTCATCCAAAATCTGATGAAATTTCTGAAAATGGACCGCTTAAAGCGATTGTAATTGAATCTAAGCAAGATCCTAAGGCTGGACCTAAGGCTACAGTGGTGATTAAAAACGGTATGATTTCTGTCAGGGATGATGTTACTACTGGAGAAGTAAGCGGGAGAGTTAGAAGTTTAATATTGGACTCAGGAGAAACCACACAATCTGCGAAAGTTGGAGATGCAGTTGAGGTATTAGGTTTTGAAACGGCTCCAAAGGTAGGAAATGTTATATATAAAGGTTCAGAAATAAAGCTTTTAGAAGAGTCAGAAAAAGAAATTAGGAAAAAGAACAACGATGACTATATTTCTTTGATTTTAGTAGCTGATACACTAGGTTCACTTGAAGCAATAATAGCTTCACTTCCTGAAAAAATGAATATTATTTCTAAAAAAACCGGAGATATAACTACGGCTGATGTTTTACTAGCTAAGTCAATTGGGGCTTTAGTTTTAGGCTTTAATATAAAAATTAAACCTGATGTGGCTAAATTGGCCTCAACAGAAAAGGTTTTGGTTAGAAGTTATGGCATTATTTATGAAATGCTTGATGAAATTGAGGACATAGTTGAGGGGAAAGCACTATCGCTTCTTGAAGAAGTCTATGGAACAGCAAAGGTTTTAGCGAGTTTCCCATATGAAAAGCAGATAGTTATGGGTATAAAGGTGCTTGAAGGCAGGGTTGCTAAAGGAGATAAGGTAAGAATTGAAAGAGGGGACGAAATTATAGGAGAAGGTTATATTAATTCAGTGAGAATTGGAAAAGATCAAACCTCTAAAGTCGAAGCAGGCCTGGAAGCAGGCATAATCGTGGGTCCTGCGCTTGACTTTACTATAGGTGATATGGTAATATGCCATAGCTAATTAAGCCTATAATACTAGCTGATAGCAAATTTTATGGATATTCAAAGACTAAGAGAAATTTTTGACAGAGAAAGCAGTTTTGCGATTGTTGTTGGTCATGATTACACAATTGATGAAATGGGAGCTTCTCTAGCGCTTTATTTAACACTTTCCTCACTTGGAAAAGATGTATCTGTTATTTCTACAAAACAACCAATTGTAGAAGTTTCAAATCTTGTAGGGATTGATAGAGTTAAGTCTGGATATGAATCAAAAAATGGAGATTTGGTAGTTTCTTTCCCATATCAAGGAGATGAAATTGGAAAAGTTTCATACACTCTTGAAGCTGGATTTTTAAACATAATCGTAAAGCCTAAGGAAAATGCACTTTCATTTGGAGAGCAAGATGTTTTGTTTAAAAGAAGCGGAGAGGTAGCACCAAAAGTATTAATAGCAGTTGGAGTTAAAAGACTTTCAGAGTTATCCTCTATATTTAATATAGAAGCTCTTAAGGATACAACTATTATTAATATTGATAAGGCTTCGGCAAATGAAGGATTTGGAGATATAGTTATGATTGGTCAGTCTGCTTCAAGTGTTTCTGAGCAAGTTACCAACGTAATGCTTACTCTTGCATACTCGATGGATCCTGATGTTGCACAAAACTTACTTAGTGGAATAGTTTATGCAACTTCGGATTTCCAAAGTTCTATGACGAGTTCTCTAGCATTTGAAATGGCTGGAATCTTACTTAGAAGCGGAGCAGTTAGGGAAGGAGTGGCACCAGTTTCAAGACAGGTTAGAAGACCAGTTGCACCAATTGCACCTATCTCTCAAGCACCAACACAGCCCGTAAATAATTTCGTAGATGATGTTATGCCAAACCCATTTCTTCAAAGTGTTGTTTCACAAAGACAAGCTAGAGCTTCAACTTCAAGACAACCAAGAGTTAACACTTCATCATTTGCGAATGCATCAGCTCAATCTGAATTCCCAAGTGAACAGAAAAAAGATGACCTGCCTGCCGG
>CAYILI010000020.1:12115-16477 GCA_964364105.1 uncultured Gammaproteobacteria bacterium
ATCAAGCTTAGAGCAAAATGTATCTTTGGATCAGCAAAGCTCACTCGAAGCTCCGGACGATTGGTTAGCACCAAAAATCTATAAAGGCTCTACTAATGTTGAGTAAATAGTGAATCTTTGATATAATACCTCTCTATATGCCGCTAAGTACAACACAGAAACAAGAAATTATAAACAAATTTGCAACAGTAAAAGGTGACACAGGAAGTCCTGAAGTTCAAATTGCACTTCTTACTACCAGAATTGAAAAATTAACAGAACACTTAAAAGCACATAACCATGACGTACATTCAAGACGTGGATTATTATCAATGATCGCAAAGAGAAGAAGGCTTATTAACTTTTTAACAAAAGTCGATAAAGTAAGATCAGCAGACATCGCTAAAAAAGTAGGATTGAAAGATTAAGTAGAAACATATAGAATACATTCATATTCCTCGATTTAGTAGTGTGTGGGAAAAGAGTAAAAAAATAAATGAAAAACGCCTCAGTAGAGATAGAACTAGCAGGAAAAAAGCTAACCTTTGAAACAGGTGAACTTGCAGTGCAATCAACATCATCAATTTTAGCCCGCCTTGGAGATACAGTTTTTCTAGTAACAGTTGTAGAAGGCGGAAAAACGGAACTAGATTATTTCCCGCTTTCAATTGAATACCAGGAGCGTCTTTATGCTGGAGGAAAAATTAAAGGTTCTCGTTGGGTAAAAAGAGGCGGAAGACCTTCTGACGAATCAATTCTTGCAGGACGACTTATTGATCGCTCAGTGCGTCCTCTTTTCCCAAAAGCATTTAAGAATGAAGTTCAAGTCATTGTTACTGTGCTTTCAGTAGATGGGGAAAATGATGCTGATATAGTAGCTTTGAATGCAGTTTCTGCTGCAATAGCTATTTCCAGAATTCCATGGAATGGACCTATTGGAGCTGTAAGAATAGGATGCGTTAAGGAAAATATAGAGGGTGGGTCCTCTGCTTGCATTATTAATCCAGGTGCTGAGCAACAGTTCTCAGATTTAGACTTGGTAGTTTCCCAATCAAAAGATAAGACTGTAATGATTGAGGCTGGAGCTAATCAGATTCCCGAAGATACACTTTTTGAGGCAATTGAAAAGGCGCATGCAGAAACTCAGGCAGTTATTAAAGGAATTGAAGAGCTGGTTAAAAAGGCTGGACAAGATAAATTGGAAACCTCATCGGAGGGTGATCTTAATGAAGTTGTAGCTCTTATTGATAAATCTTATAAAGAAGATGTACAAAGCCTTATTGATACGAGGGTAAATAAAGAAGGCGGCGGAAATGAAACGGGAGCGTTAATAGATAAGATTTTTGAAGACATGAAGGTTAAGGATGGTGTATCTGAAATTGACAAAAAAACTATTGCCGGAGCTGTAGAAAAAGTAATGTTTAAATTAATCCGATCAAACGTTCTGACAAGAGGAAAAAGAGCAGACGGAAGGAAAATGGATGAAATTAGACAGCTTCAGGCAAAAGTTGGACTTCTTCCAAGAACTCATGGATCAGCGCTTTTCCAAAGAGGTATAACTCAAGCGCTATCGATCGCTACCCTAGGTTCTCCGAGAATGGGTCAATTAATTGAATCAGCCGAAGGCGAGGAAGAAAAGAGATACATTCATCATTATTCAGGTCTTCCATATTCATTTGGTCAAACTGGACGTGTAGGAACTCCAAGTAGACGTGAAATCGGACATGGTGCATTGGCAGAACGCGCACTTGAAGCAGTTATTCCTTCGCAACAGGATTTTCCATACACAATTCAGGTCGTATCAGAAGTTTTATCACAGAATGGATCAAGTTCAATGGCCTCAACTTGCGGTTCAACGCTAGCTCTTATGGATGCAGGAGTGCCAATTAAAAAACCAGTTGCTGGAATCTCAATAGGAATGATGTCAGATGGCGATCGCTATGAGCTCTTAACTGACATCATCGGTCTTGAGGATTTTTCCGGAGATATGGATTTTAAAGTAGCAGGAACTGACACAGGCGTTACGGCAATTCAATTAGATGTTAAGATTCCTGGATTAACCGATGAACAAATAAAAGCTATTTTAGACAGAGCAAAAACAGCAAGACTTGAAATTCTTAAAGTTATTGCGTCCGTTCTTTCATCTCCAAGAAAAAACCTTTCTGACTTTGCTCCAAAAATTGAGACAGTTAAGATTCCAGTCGATAAGATTGGTGAGTTGATCGGACCCGGTGGAAAAAATATCAAACATATTATTGCTACCACTGGTGCGCAAGTAGACGTAGAGGATGACGGAACAGTAACGATTTCAGGAGTTGACGCAGATGCTGTTAAAGCTGGAACTGATTGGATAAAAAACATGATGAGAGAAGTAACGGTAGGGGAAGTTTTTGAAAATTCTGAAGTTAAAAGAATGCTTCCTTTTGGAGCATTTGTAGAATTCTTACCAGGAAAAGAAGGTATGGTTCATGTATCACAAATGGCAGCAGAATATGTAAAAAATCCAGCTGACATCGTCGCTATCGGAGATAAAGTAAAAGTTAGAGTAATGGAAATTGATGATCAGGGAAGAATAAACCTTTCTATGAAATTTGGAGCTGACGCAGATAAGCCATCGAGCGGTGGAGGAGATAGGGGTGGAGACCGCGGAGGCTTTGAAGATAGAGGACCACGAAGAGACGGTGGTGGATTTAGGGGAGGCCCTAGAAATGATCGTGGACCACGAAGAGATTTTGCACCGCGTAATGATTTCGCACCAAGAAATGATAGGCCGACGAATTTTGAGCCGATTGTACCCTTAAAAGGACCACGTCATGATGATCCAAATGCAGGACCAGCAGCGCATCCGTTAGCTTTGCAATTCAGAAGAGAACGAGAAGAGAATTTTAGAAAAAATAATCCAAGAACAGGTGGACCAAGAAGACCCTATAAAAAAACCCACTATTAATCTGCAAAGCAGATTTAGCTATTAGCCACTAGCTTCTAGCGTTTAGTTTATAATTACTTCATGGAGACATCAGTAATAATTCGCGTAAGGAACGAAAGGGAAAATCTTAAGAAATTGTTTACAATCTTGAAAAATCAAACAGATCAAGAGTTTGAATTAATTATTGTTGACAACAATTCTACGGATGGCTCAGATAAGATTGTATTTGATTATTTTCCTAGAAACAGAATTTTTGTCGTTGAAATTTCGAACTTTTCTTATCCGAAAGCCTGTAATTTGGGGGCGGAAAAAGCTAAAGGAAAATATTTAGTATATTTAAGTGCTCACTCTTATCCAATTGGTAAAACATGGCTCGCAGACGGTTTGTCTAATTTCGACAGTGAAAAAGTAGCAGGGATATTTGCTTTTCCAGTACCAGGAAAAGATTCCACTTTTACTGAAAGAATCTTGGGTTTTCCTAATAAGATAAAAAGGGGCGGGGATTTAGGGAATACAAATTCAATAATTAGAAGAGATTTATGGGAGAAGCATAGGTTTGATGAAGGTTTGATAGTCTCAGAAGATCTCGAATGGTCGATGTATTTTAAACGCAAAGGATATGAAATAATTAATGATCCTAGGTTTAGAGTAACTCATTCGCACCATTTAGGTCTTCTCGGAATTATCAAACAGCATCTTGAATGGAAAGAATCTAATAAAATCATAAATAAAATGTTTAAAGATTAGATCCTGAAACAAGTTCAGGATGACAAGGGACATTTAATATAACTTCAAATACTAGATACTAACTACAATATACAATATACTTAGATTATGGATAATTCTGCCCAGGGTTATGATGCCCAACTTCAAATTTTAGAAAAGAAGATTACCGAAGCTTCTCTTCCACCGGATCTTTTAGAAAAAGCACGCGGAATGATAGATATTTTAAAAATTTCTCTCAGGCAAGCCGGAAATTATTCTAATTTAGAAAGTGTTTCTAATTATTTAAATGTTATTTCTCAAATCCCATTTGCAGCTGAAACAAAAGATAATTTAGACTTAGGCTTTGCAAAACAGATATTAGATAAGAATCATTATGGTTTAGATGGTGTAAAAGATACGATTCTAGAGTACTTGGCCTCTCTTATTTTAAATCTTAAAAGCGGTCAAAAAGCGAATCGGGCACCAATTCTTTGTTTAGTCGGTCTGGTTGGAACTGGAAAAACAACACTTGCTTCATCAATTGCACAAAGTATGGGGAGAAATTTTGAAAGAATCCCGCTGGGTGGAATGGGAGACGTTAGGGACTTAAGAGGGCAATCCAGACTTTTTCCAGATGCAGAACCAGGACAAATTATAAAAAAATTAATGCACGCAAAATCTAAAAATAGTGTAATTCTTCTTGATGAACTTGACCGCGTAACTGAAGCAGCCCGGGCTGACATTATGGGAGC
>CAYILI010000021.1:0-15842 GCA_964364105.1 uncultured Gammaproteobacteria bacterium
CTTGAACTTACTATTCTAGTTCAAAAGTGTTACCGATGTATCTCATCTTCTGCACGATATCTTAATAGTTAAAAATCATCTTGACACACTAAGCTAATCTTTATTAGAATGGACAAATGCCACGCAGTAAAGCTATATCAACAGAATCAAAAAAATTTAACCCTCTAAAATCATTTACAAATAGAATCTTAAAAATAAATATTGTTTATATTCTTGGTTTCTTGCTTTTAGTTGCATCATTTTTAATCGGAGTTCTTATAACAAAAGTTTCTTACCTGGAGGGAAATGGAGAAACGGCTGTAACTCAGCCGACAGACGAAACTGGAGCAGTAGAAATTACAGGTCCTGTGGATGTCGAAGAAGGTCATCTTCCAGTTCTCGGAAATAAAGATGCCAAAGTAACTATTATAGAATTCTCAGATTTTCAGTGCCCATTCTGTAAGACACTTTTTGATGAATCACTTGCGCAAATCAAAAAAGATTTCATAGATACAGGAAAAGCTAAATTTGCATACCGCCATTACCCCCTAACCTCAATTCATCCAAATGCGCAAAAAGCTGCTGAGGCTTCAGAATGCGCAAATGAACAGGGAAAATTCTGGGAATATCATGACCAATTATTTACATACCAAGCGGACTGGGAATCGTTAACAGGTGACGCTTTTACAGCAAAACTTAGCGAATATGCAACAGCAGTCGGAATAGATGGAACTACGCTTTCAAGTTGCGTCACATCAGGAAAATTTGCCGATAAAGTCTCCGAGGATTTAAAAGCAGGAACAGATGTAGGAGTAGACGGAACTCCGGCTACATTTATTAACGGGATAAGAATTTCAGGTGCAGTTCCCTACGAAGAATTTAAAGCGGAAATTGAAAAAGCCCTCAATAATAATTAATCTGTGAAAACTTAGTGGCCTACGAACCTCTCAAGAATTGTTATAAAAATCCACACAGTTCCAACTCCTAAAAACATAAGTGCAGTTTCAATTACAGCAAATCCCTTCCTATTTTCGTGGTGAATTTCAGGAATAAGATCAGACGAAGCTATATAAATAAAGAATCCAGCTGTAACTGCTAAAAGAATTGGCAATGCATTTTCAATTCTCTCTCCTACCCAAAGAGAAATTAATGCTCCAATTACTGCAGCTAATGCACTGCCTATATTTACTAGAATAATTTTTTTCTTTTTTAAACCTTTATGAAGAAGTATTCCAAAATCCCCAATCTCTTGAGGAATTTCATGCGCAGCAACAGCAAGAGTTGTTATAACTCCAAGCGGAATACTTACTAAAAATGTGGCTGCTATTACCACTCCATCTATGAAATTATGAACTGAATCTCCAATTATAACCAATGGCACTGTGGGTTTTACTTCGTCATCATGAAAATCGATTTGATGATGATGAAACCAATGAATAAACCGTTCCAGAAGAAAAAATCCTAATATCCCAACCAAAGTCCAAAGAAATATATTTACCCCTGTCCCAAGCTCCTCCCCTTCATGAACTGCTTCAGGAAGCAAGTCAAAAAAAACTGTTCCAAGAAGTGTTCCTGCAGCAAAAGCAGCCAGGAAATGTGAGTATTTAAGAGTTTTTTTCTCTTTAAACAAAAGAAGAATTCCTCCAATTAGAGAAAAAACACTACCTATTAAGGTAAAGAAAATAATATAAATTAATATTGGCAATTCTTGCATATTCCAAAAAACTCAAGAGAATGAGACTTAACTAAAAATCCTTTTTCAGTCCTTATTTCATTTTCAATTTGATCAATAAAATTTCCTTCTGTATCCTCTATTTTTCCGCAATTTTGGCAAACAAGATGATGATGATGACTTTTTTGAAGCTCATATCTATATTTCCCTTCCCCGAACTCCAAACGAGATATCAAACCTTTTTCGGTTAAAACATCCAGGATTCTATAAATTGTAGCTTGATCCATTACTACACCACGCGCTCTTAAACTCTCAGCTATAGAATAAACATCCAAGGGATTATCTTCTTTATCCAATAAATTTAGAAGGGCAATTCTCGCCTCCGTACTTTTTAATCCCGACTCTTGTAATAAATTTTTTTGCTTCATATTGCGAATTACTTGCATTAGTATATGCGACCCATTCGCATTTGTCAAGCCCCACTTCGTTAAAGCTTCGAGGGACCCAGGATGAACTTAAAGAAGACGACGGGTGTCCCATTTGTAAAGCAACTGAAAATCTGCCTCTTTATTTTACCTTTTTTCAAACATTTTCTGGCGTAGATTTTCAATTAGCGATGCGGAATTAAATATTGTACTTGCTAACAAAGACTTGCGAGCGGGCTGAGCAAATGCGGATACCCGACGGCTCAGCATTCTTTTGCTATAATATAACTCTCAGTGAAAAAGCTCTTTTTATTCGTCGTTTTCTTCTATTCGCTATTCGCCATAGTTAATACGCCAGTCCTTGCCCAAACCCCCTCCCCCGAATTTGTTCCTCCAAAGCAGGAATATTACAAAGCTGAGGTCGTAAAAATAATAAAAAGCGGGACTAGGGATATCCAGAATTATAAAAATTTTTTTCAGTTTGTTGATGTCAAAATTCTTGAAGGAAAAGAAAAAGGGAAAATAGTAAGCCTGGAAAACAGCGGATCAATTAAGACTGCTGAGCAAAAATCTTTAGAAAAAGGGGATAAAATTGTAGTCTTAAAAGTCACAAATCAAGGCAACATTTCATACTCTGTATGGGACAAATACAGACTAAATTATATTTATTTTGTAATAATTGGCTTCTTTGCGATAATTTTACTTTTTTCAGGAATAAAAGGTTTGGGTTCAATTCTGGGTATGATTATCAGCTTTACTGTTCTTTTAGGCTTTATAGTTCCGCAAATCTTAAAAGGGCATGATCCACTCCTAATAAGTGTCATTGGAAGTATTGTAATTATGCTGACTACTATATTCCTGGCCCATGGAGTAAGCAAAAAAACCGGAAGCGCTGTCCTCTCTACTCTCATCTCGCTAACAATAACTGGAATTCTAGGCTTTTTATTTGTAAAAGGATTTCATCTAACTGGACTTGGTGACGAAAATAATGTTTTTCTTCAAATTGGAAATCTTCAGATAAACTCTCAGGGACTTCTTCTTGGAGGAATAATAATCGGAGCCTTAGGAGTACTGGACGATGTCACTACAGCCCAATCAGCAGCGATTTTTGAACTTCACAAATTAGACAAAAAACTCTCTATTACCGATCTATTTTCCAAAGGCTACAACATTGGCCGAGAACATATAGCTTCGGTCGTTAATACACTTATATTAGCTTATGCTGGTGCGTCGCTTGGGTTATTTGTAATGTTCGTATTTAATCCTACAAATACTCCTGTCTGGGTAATGCTAAATACTGACATGATTGCTGAAGAAATTGTTAGGGCTGTAGCAGGAAGCACAGGATTAATACTAGCCGTTCCAATTACTACAATTATTGCCTCTTATATTGCAAAAAGGTCTACTTAACCGGTGTCATTCCGAACTTGTTTCGGAATCTAGATGCTGAAATAAATTCAGCATGACAACAAACGCAATCTCAGGGCTACTATCTCACTATTTCAAAACTCTCAAATACTTCATCTGGTAGTTCGCGTATTTCTAAGTCTTTAACCTGAGCTAAAAATGGACCTTCTCTGCAGTAATTTATCATTAATTCAAGGCTTTCTCTGTTTCCAGCAAACATTGCCTCCACTCTCCTATCAGGCCCGCCTGCCGGCGAGGCAGGTAAGTTTTTTACCCAACCTTTAATATCTAGCTTGTTTGCCTGGGATCTAACAAACTGCCTAAATCCTACTCCCTGAACAGAACCCTCAATTAAAACATGAATCATCGAAGTTATTCTAAAAAAATGAACCAGCGTAAGCAAGAAGAAGATTCCTAAGAAGTCTTCCTATTAAAACATAGATAAAAAACTTAATTGGAGAATAGGAAAATATTCCTGCAAATATTCCTACAGCATCAAACAACGGATTTGGGATAAAAGAAAAAATGATTATAAACAAGGCTCCAAACCTGTGAAACATTTGCTTGAAGAACTTATACCAAATGGAAGACTTCTTTAAGAATATTTCTTTTCCAGAATGCCCCAGTAGAAAACCCACCATGTCCCCTATAGCAGATCCAAGCGCAGCAATAATTGCTACAAAAAGCGGGTTATATAAAAATCCTCCGGCTACAACTGAAGCAATAGCGGGAGCTGGAAGGAAAAGCGTAGCAGAACCTATGATATTTACTAAAAAAATTCCCAATAATCCAAGTGAAGAAAAATGTGAAAGTTCATCGCGGAAATAATAAGATACCCCTATTAAGGCTAACGACACAAAAAGCATTAATAGATAATCTAATTTTAAATGTTGGAGACCTTTGTTTTTTGCCACTAAAATTATTGTAGTGGATTTTATTTTAATTTATCAAACTTTCACGTTTTCGGCGGATTTTTTAACAGCTTCTTTTAACTCTTTTAACTTCCACATAAATAATGCCCCCCTGTTTTTAGCATTACTGTCCACCGCAAACGTGAATGCTTTTTCTAAAAGCGGACGGGGATGAGTTTTAGCAAGTTTTATATACAAACCTCTATGCTTATAATCATCTAACTCCTCTGCCAGATGCATTCCATAAGATTGGAACTCGCGCGAAATATGCTTATCCACCTTCGGATCATAGTTTTTGAGTATATTCCCAATCGTCTTCATACTATTAATTTAAATTCGAGCAGGAGTTTTATCTTCAGAAACAATTCTAACTTCAAGCCTTGCTTTTAAAGCTTTCGTAACTTTTTCAAGTGTTTTCAAAGTGTAACCTGTATAATCCGCTGATTCAATTCTGGCAATATTGGCCTGCCTAGTCCCAACAAGTTTAGCAAGCTGTGTCTGGGTCAATCCAGCTTTTTTTCGCAAGTCATAGATTTGAAATGCTATGTCCCATGCCTGATCTGCTTTCTCAAACTCCTCAGCCATAGACGGATCTTGTTTCAATAACTTTTCCGTTAATCTATCTAAATCATCTTTTTTTCTTTTCATATTAATTCGCCTCCTTTATTTTCATTTCATTTAATCTTTTTCGTGCAATCTCAAGTTCACTAATTGGCGTTTTTTGTTTCTTTTTTATGAATACATATAATAGAATTATTATTCTACCTTTGCTAAAAGTATAAATAATTCTTAAAATATCGCTTCCTGCTCTGATTCTAAGTTCCCATAAATCTGATCCTAAATGTTTTGACAAAGGCTCTTTGTGATATGTTCGGTTTCTGAGTTTATCAATACCTTGCCGAGTTTTTACTACTAATACCCTATTATTCTTACCTAATTCAAGTAAAAACTCTTCAATCGGATTATCCCCTTTACTATCTTTATAAAAGATAATTTCAAATTCCATATAATTATATCAAATTTGATATATTTATCAAGGGACTATCTGAAGACATTATATCAGTTAAACGGAGGGCGCTGGCTGAGGCGGAAGAGATGATATGGGCTGACTCCCGCTAGATAACGCTAGATGCTTATATTTCATGGCCATAAGCTCATCTCTTGAATAAAGAAAAGACATTTCTTTTCCTCTGTATTCACCTTTTTTAACAGGATGTGATTCGGTCATTCTAGAAAAACCCTCGCTTATTTTTTGGTATTGCTGATTATATCCAGATAGTTCATTCCTTCTCTGTCTTATTGTTTCATCTACTAGTGCTTTCCTCATTTCCCAATAATCTCTCTGCTCTTTTGGATAAAAACTAGCCCAATGTTCTGCATCAATAGAATCCGCAAAATCACAGAATGCTTTAGAATCCACTGAACCCATGGGTTTTCCTTCAATCTGTGCATAAACTTCGTTAACTGCCCTATCAAAATCCGGAGAGCGGCCTTTCCAGCCAGTTGTAAATTCAGCTTGCACTGCTTGATTAGGTACATCTAAACTTGTAGAAACACCTAGCACAGCGTGTTGTTGTAAATCTGCATTTTCACTCATTAGTTAAAGTTTAGTAGTAGTAGTAGTAAATTGTCAAGATTTGAGATTTTATTTTTTATCTTTAATCTTACTTTGTGTTAAATTGGTTTTGGGCGGATTCCATTCCCTTTTCTAGGGCTGTGATTAGCGCTTTGGAGCCTTTTTTAATCATAGTTCTAGCCTTAGATGCTTCTCCTCCACGAAACCCATCAAGCACATATTCTGGTCCGTTTATATGCTGCTTATCCATTCCGTCTTTATTTTTAGCAAGCCCAATTCCCATCCTAAATCTCCAAAACTTATCATTTTTTATATTTTCTAGAATTGAATCGAGTCCATGATGACCTGCGGTTCCTCCGCCAAATCTTATTTTTAAAAACCCTAGTGGCAAATCCAATTCATCATGAACTACCCAAATATCGATCGGTTTAATCTTGTAATATTTAGTAATTAATCCTACCGCCATTCCCGAATTATTCATATAAGTGAGAGGTTTGGCCAGAATTATTTTTTCAACTTCTCCGGACTTAGGCTGGTATTCCAAGCTATAAATATCGCTCTTTAATTTATCTTGGGTAGTCCAATTTGATTTATTTACAGGCTCTAAATCTTTAAGGAGGTGGTCTAAAACCATAAAACCTACATTGTGGCGGGTCGATTCATATTTACTGCCTGGGTTGCCGAGCCCCACTATAAGTTTCATAATAATTCGAGATCCTCCTTAAATCGCTCCGTGAGCCGTGTTCGAACAGAACTGAAAAGGCGAACGGCAAGATGAGGATGGACGAAGCCTACAATTAATTTCATCAACTAAATATAATTATACCACGAGTTATCTATAGTGACCCTTTACCTGGAAAAGCGGATAAAGAATAAGAAATCCAAGTATTACTGCTGGATTAAATGAAATTACAGCTGCTATTATCCAAAGAATTTGGCTCCAGAAAAGAAATCTCCAGCCTCTCTGTTGCCCTGCTTTTAACGGCGGGTAAGCAAAGATCATTATTATTCCTTGTGCGATTCCCAAAACACTTCTAACTAAAAGCTGCTGGAGTATTTGAGGTCCACCTAAAGTAAATGAACTTATTACTGCTGAGCCTAGAAAGTCCATAACTGAGGCTAACGTTATAAGAACTCCGAAGAC
This sequence comes from uncultured Gammaproteobacteria bacterium, assembly GCA_964364105.1. Classification (GTDB taxonomy): domain Bacteria; phylum Patescibacteriota; class Microgenomatia; order Levybacterales; family UBA12049; genus 2-01-FULL-39-10-A. The sequence goes on from CAYILI010000021.1 coordinate 7,115, forward strand.
AATTGTGAAGAAGGGAATTATTCTTATGACAAAAGTTTTAAGTTCTGAGCTTAATGAGGGCAATTTCGAATAAATCTTTTCAAACCAACCAATTATATCTATCTTCACTGTAATTTAATTCTATAGAAGAATTTTCTTTTTTTCAATTAACTAAAACAAAACCTCCTGTTCAACTTCTTCCAAGTTCTGCTTCGCAGAATCAATTTTTACTACCCCAAATTCCCCGTCATAGCCTGGATCAATTAAAATATTTCCGCTTCTAACTTTTCCAATCGCTTGCGCCAGTTTTTCTCCGTTTGATTTTTTAATATCAAGTATTGGAACTTTCAATAATGCATCAAATTCAGAACCAAACCTATCTGTTATTTGATCGAAAACAGCTTTTACTTTTGGACTAGTCGCTGGACTTCCAATCACCTCAGCGATTATCTCATTTAATGGCACTAGTTTTGCAAAAGGAGGATGATTCTTCTCTGGATCTGAGATCCACTTAACTCCGCTTTTTCCTATTTGTTCTTTTACTGACTCCTCAGATTTTGCCAAATCCTCAACTCTCTCCATCACTCCAACTGTTAAACCTCTACCGCAAACTGGACACTTCGTACCTTTTTCGCGCGTTTCTTTTGGAGAATAAACAACTTTACAATTTCTGTGTCCCGTATAGTGATACTTTCCCTCTTCTGGATAAAATTCAATCGTATAAGAAATTCGATTCTCTCCGCCTTTTCTCATAATTGCTTTTTTAATGTTAGAAAATGTAAGGCCTGTAAGCTCAAAGACCGTACTTTCTCTGCCCATTTTTATTGGCGAATGAGAGTCAGAAAAAGATAAAATAGATCTCCCTTTTAGCTCCGGGATTCTCCAATTCATAGCTGGATCTGAAGACAAACCTGTTTCAATTCCATAAATATATTTGGCGTAATTTCCAAAACATTCTTCTATCGAATCAAACCCTGACATAGATCCATATAAAGAAAACCATGGAGTCCATACATGACATGGAATTAGAAAAGACCTGTCATCTATTTCCATAAGCATTTCTAAAATCTCAGGAGGTTTTATTCCAACAATCGGTCTTCCATCTGAGCTTAAATTCGCTCCCCTTTTGACTAGCGCGGCATTCATTTTTTCTGCGACTTCTATGCTTGGAGCAAATAACAAACAGTGGATACGGCGTGCTTTTCCTCCCTGTGAATAAATGCTTGAAACTTCAACTGAGAGAATAAATTTGGGATCTAATTCATCTATAGAATTTTTGAGTGAATAAACTCCATCTCCTGACTCTTCTAGGTTTTGCTTTATTTCTCTCATCCATAAAGGATGTGTCCAGTCACCGGTTGTTAAAAGTCTCATTCCTTTTTGCCTTGCAAACTGAGTCATTATGGGAAGAGTCATGCTCTGAGAAACCGCTCTTGAATACTTAGAATGCAAATGTAAATCTGCAATTATTTCCACAGGCCAATTATACAGATTTGACAACTTAAACATAAGATGTTTAAATGTGTAAATGGCTGAAGGTGAAGGATTTATAAGTAGAGTTTTACACAGATTTGGGGGAAGGGCCTCTCATGAAGTCACACCTACCTCTTTACCAGGAACTACAACTCCTGATCAAACAACAGCTCCACAAGATCCGACTCTTGGAAGAGCAAATGTCTTAGATGAGGCTTCGCGAACATTTGGAGCCACATATACAGGAGCTCCAAGAACTACTCCACCTACTGCTGAAGGTTTAGCGAGAGCTCAAGATTCGGTAGCTTCAACACAGCCTACTCCACCTACACCAGGCACTCCAACCCAAGGAAGTTAACTCTTCTTATACTGAATTTCAAAGAGGCGTTTTATTTCTTTAACATCTGTCGCATCTTCTGGTTTCTTATCTTTATCTCTAAAACTTACCAAACGAGGAAAACGAAGTGCGAATCCGTTTTCTGTTTCAGTTTTTCCAGCTGTATGCATCGGAGAACGAGTTATTTCATCAGCTAAAACTTCTATAACTATCTCAGGCTTTATCCAAACACTTGGCTCAATAGTAGAGTTTACTCTCGCTGGTTTGTGGTCAACCTTTATTTTATCTGCTCTTTTATGAATCTCACGCCATTCCTCATCAGACAAACCGGTTCCGATTCTAGAAATTGAAACAAACTCGTCCTTATCTCTGTCATACACACCAACTAGTAATGCACCTGCGCCAAACTCCACCCTCTTCCCTCGCCCTGTAATGTAGCCAATTAAAACGCAGTCAATCGTATCGCTTAATTCACCATCAGAGTGTCTTTTAAGTTTTACCCAATTAAAATTTCGTCCCCCTGCTTCATAAGGACTTTGGAATTTTTTAATTACCAATCCTTCAAGTCCTTTACTAATCGCATCATCAAGTAATCCCTGAAGAATCTTAGGGTCAGTTACTGTTTGGTTTTTTGTACGGATCAATACATCGTCAATTGGCAAAACTTTATCTAGAATTTTCATGCGCTCAGTGAGAGGTTTATCGAGCAACTGTTCTCCATCTTTGTAAAGAATATCGAAGACAAATGCTTTAAGTGGCAACGCTTTTGCAGCTTCTTCAATTCCATGTTTTCTTCTTCTCTTAGTTGTTTCCTGGAAAGGTAAAAATTCTTCAGAAGCAGGGTTGTAAGCCAAAGCTTCTGAGTCAAGAATCACAGTTTTAGCTTTAATTTGATCAAGAGTCGCTTTAATTAACTCTGGAAACATATGTGTCATCTCTTCAAGATTTCTGGAGAACATGCGGACTTTATCTCCATCTTTATGAATCTGAACCCTAAATCCATCATATTTATACTGAACATCGACTTCAATCATTTTCTCAATTACTTTTTCTGGATTTGGAAGTCTTTCGCAAAGTTCTGATCGAATCGGTGAACCTACACGGACTTCAAGTTTTTCAACTGAAGACAAACCTTTTTCCCAAAGAGTTTTCGCGATTAAACCTAAGTCAGAAGTCCTGTTATATGCTCCCTCAAGTGCTTTTCTCTTAGATTTGTCACCAAGCTTTGCGGTGGCAAGTGCATCTAGAACTGTTGGATCTCCAATTCCAAGCCTCGTATTGCCAAGTGGAATTCTAACTAAATGCTTTGCGGAAGGAGCGTCTACTTTACTTAGCAAACCTGAAAGAAGTGTTTGTCTTTTCTCTACAGTTCCCTCCCCAGATATTTTGGAAATCTGAGTCAAAACTTCAAATACCTCACTGACCGTGATATTTGAACTTTTAGAATTTGACAATTCTTGCGCTGCTTTTCCCATATCCCCTAGCTTACTATTCAGTTTCAAAACTTTTTCTTTATCACTTCCATATGCAATCCCAATGGATGAAGCCACATTTTTTTCTGCCATCCCAATCTCAAGTGGAGCAAAAAAAGGCGCAATTCTGCCTTGAATTAAATAAACAATTTCTTCAATTTCTTTATCTGGAGTCTTTTTAAATAGCTCTGAAAGTATTTCAATCAGAGACAAACGCGATGATGTAGCTTCTAATTTTTCTAAATATTCTGAAAACTCACTAAACTTCATACGAGCATTATAAAACTTTAACTTTCAAACTGAAAGTTTTAATTTGACAATTCAAAGTACTTTATCTAATATTCAAAATATGACAGAGAGATCAAGAACCGGCGCCCCACAACCCACCCCAGCTGAATCATTTGATCCTATTACACATCTAGCAATGAGAGATCTAGAAGCTAGGGGAAAAACCACAGGAGAATTAGCCGCAGAATTTCAAGCTGTAATTGAAAAACCAGGTGCTTTTTCTTGGATAGGTGTATACAGACACCAAGAGCCCTATATGGGCATACCTACTTTAGATGTCTATTTAGCAGAAAAGGTTGAAAAATCTACTACAGAAGGAGAGCAATTAGCAGAAGCCATAGAAAGATTTGATGACTTGGTACTATCACTTAGGCCAGGTGCTGATGCACATTTGCATTTAATAGGAGCTGACCTAATTCCTCAGCTTAGACAACAACTTGAAGGCGGAGCTAATAATCCACCCACCCACCAACTAGAATTTGAGGAGCAAATTCCTCAAGTAGCTTAACTCATTACGTATTTTGCGCCCTTGGTACTTCCTGTTTTTTTAATTATTCCGTCTTTTACTAAACCTTTTAACTCATTTAGAATTGTATCTTCTGAGACCATAGGAAATAAGTTACCAAAAGCTTTGTTTTGAAGATACCCTATCTTCTGAATATATTCAATAATCTTAATTTGTCGCTCTGTTAACATCACAGGCTTTCCTCCAAGCTTTTCTTTTAAGTGTGCATCAATAGAAATATTTTCAACTTTTTCCTTAATCTTATTTAGCTCAATCGAAAGTCCTTTTGTAAAATATTCTAGCCAAACAGAAAGATCCCCCTGATTATTTGCAACACTTTGAAGCGCTTTATAGTAATCCAAAGCGTCACTATCAAAATATTCTTCTAGAGAAAAGAATCGTCTAATGTCATAACCTTCTAAAAATAATAAAAGAGTCGATAAAGCACGCGCTACCCTACCATTTCCGTCTACAAAAGGATGGATTCTTACAAGTTCATAATGAACAATTCCTGATCTCAAAACTGGATGAATATCCATACTTTCTTTATCATTTATAAATTGCATTAAATCCTCGATTTGATGATAAATTGCGGTAGAAGGAGGTGGCCTAAAAGTTACCTCTCCTGTAGTGCTATTTTTAACTACGACTTGGGTTTTTCTAAAATCCCCCACTCTTTCTGGTGTTAAAATTCGATCAGTTGTAATTTTATGAAGTTCTTTTATTAGATTTTCGTCAATTTCTACATCCTCCTTAGAACTTAAATGACCAATGTATTCCATCACCTTCCTGTAATTCATTACCTCCTGAATATCTCGATCGCGAGCTAATACTTCCTTCCCCTCCATTACTTTTTCAGCTTGATCTAAATTAAGTTCATTTCCCTCAATGTGGGTTCCATAATGAACAGAGCGGACAAGCGCATCCTTTTGGAATTCTCTTTCGTAATACGGAAGAAGAGGCGCATGATCAATTACCTCCCTACAGGCTTCAATTATTCCTATACTCTTGAGGATTGTGTTAGTAATTGAAAATCGTGGCTGAAACATAATTTTTAATTTGAAACTATAAATTTAAAATGAAATCTAAATGTTTGAAAATTAATAAATTGAAACATTCATTGAAAATTGAGAATTTAAAATTGAAAATTATCTGATACAATTGTATCAGATATATGCCGAGTAATTCCCGAACTCCAAAAGAATCAGAGCAAAAATCCCACATAGAACTAGCAAAACAAATGCTAACCCTATCTACCGCTGCATTTGGATTAGCAGCAGCTCTGGCTTGGAATGCACTTATTCAGGAACTTGTAAGTAGTTACGTAAAAAAATACCTTTCAGTTGGAGGAGCTCTGGTCTCAATGGGGATCTATGCAACAATCGTGACTGTTCTAGCGGTATTTGTGACCTATCAATTAAGTAGAATTATTAAAAAACTCGAAAATAAATAATTAAACGCTTTTTATTACTTCTCTAAACCTGGCCTCAATTGTCTTCGGTGAATCGCTTATAATAGTATCGTAAACAAATTTCGCAAAAGGCAAGTCTACGCCCGTTTTTTCAATTAAATACGGTACAGAAAGAATATTATTTCTTCCCTCTACTGTACTTGCTACCTGCTGGAGAGCATCATCTACGCTTAATTTAGTTAAATATTTACCAAATCTGAAATTTCTGCTCTCAAGACTTGAACACGTAAGAACTAAATCGCCCATAATGCATTCCATAGCATCAGAATCTACTTTATAACCAAAACCCTCACATAATTTAATTGTTTCTTTGTAGGCATGTCCTATAAGCTGAGACCGGGTATTAAAAAAGAATCCTAATCCTTCCGATATCCCACATAATATCGCGTAAATATTTTTCATAGCTCCAGATAATTCTAGCGCTTGAGAAGATCCGGCAATTCTAAGTCTAAAATAATCAGTTTCAAAGATTTCTCTTATCCCATTAGCTAGTTTCTTATCATTATCAATTGAGGCTAAATTAAGTAAAGTTGGTAATTTTTCCTCAACTTCAACTGCAAAGCTTGGTCCAAATAATGAAAAATACTTAATATTCGCTCCTAATACTTCCCTAGCAATCTCGAATGGAAGTTTGTGAGTATCTTTCTCAATCCCCTTAGAAGTGTTTACGATAATAGAGTTCTTAAGATTTACCTTATTATTATATAGAACTTCCCTAATTGCCCGTGTCGGAATAGCCAACACCACAATGCTAGTAGGATCGATCTCAGATTTTCGATCCCACAAAACGTAATCTTGATTGTTTGTCTCTAAAACTGATGCGAGTGCGCTTCCCCACGCTCCTCTTCCTAAAATAGTTACCATAATTTATAAGTTTTGAGAATTATAGGCCTTTTTTTATATTTGTCAAATAAATTTCTTCATTACCATTGGAATTTCTAACACCAAATCACTTGCGTTATAATAAAGTCCCATTCGTTCAAACAGCGATTCTCCGGCTTTTTTATTTATAAAACTCCCTGCAGATGCGCTTAAAAAAGCATTATTTTTCGAATAAAGCGCCGCTACTAAACCTGCCAGAACATCTCCCGTTCCTCCTTTAGTCATCCCTGCATTTCCGCCTGTTATTTTAACCACTGAATTTGAATCAGCAACAAAATCGACTTGCCCTTTCAAAAGTATCGTAATTTCGTACTTTCTCGCCATATGTACAATGTCATCCTGAGGCAAAGCCGAAGGATCTTTAAGATTCTTCGTTTCACTCAGAATGACATTGCGAAAAAGAAGCTCGAACTCTTTCTTATTTGGTGTAATTATGGCTGTTTTAGGGATAATCTCAGGTGGAATTACCTGCAAGCTGCCACCATCTATCACCCATTTTTTATTCGGGTATTTCATGAGAAATTTTTCAGTCAGAACTTTTGTATCATCATCCCCTAATTCCTGTCCGTCAGGACGAGGCAATCCGGGGCCGATTAAAATCGAATCTGCTTCAGCGATGTAATCTTCCAGTTTTTCGCGCGGCACAATTATGCCGTTTATAAACTTGGCTTTAAGCTTTTTTACAATCTCATTATTCATAGGAGTTGAAGAAAAATACACCATATCTACTATTTTTGAGGCCATTTCAAGTGCCCAAAAAGCCGAAGAGTGAAACAAATGTGACCCGCCGATAACCAAAACTTTCCCATTCTGTCCCTTATGAGAATCCGCCGCCGGGATATATAATTTTTTCAGATCAATAGGATTAAACTCATCCATACATCAGTTGGTGCAGATATACCAATATATTTGTAGTAAACATTTAAGAAAATTCTCCGCTTGCGAATTTTGCTCTTGCCCTCATATCACTCCTTGCTTTCATAGCTAAATCGATAGGTTTTAGAATTTTCTCTATTTTCTTCCATAACTCTTTGCTCTTCTTTCTATTAATAAGTTTCTCAATCTCTTTCTTAAAAGCGTCGGGTTTGTTTTCATAAACCTGCTTATACCATCGGATTGTCTCAAAACTCATAGATAAAGAGCTATGTATTTGCTTACTTGTCATTCCCTTATAAAGCATCATATACAAGGCAAGTCTTTTACCAAGCATCATTTTTTCCTCTTTAGTTAAAAATTCATTAAGGAATGAGCTAGTCTCTTGGTCAGTCTTAAAAGAAACAATAATAAAAGACAATTGTTCTTCCAAGTCTTCAATTAATTCTTTATTAATTACCTGTTTGGAAACCCTACCCATATCACTACAAATATACCAATATATCTTGAGTAAATCAATTAATTATAAGCTATATTTTCCTTTTGTAAGAATCCTTCTGGTTCCGATTTTCCAATCAATGATATTTAATAATGAATGGGCGATTATGGCAAATATTAATCCGAACTTTACCATTAAAAACCAGGCTAATAAACCAAAAAAGAATGCATAAGCAATAAAATATCTTCCGTGTTTCTGATGAGTCAAAGCATAAATAGCAGAGCTCACTAAGCCTATTAAAAAAACTCCCCTACTCTTTCGTAGATAAGAAATGGAATAAATCTAAACGCAATTTCTTCAAGAATCGGGGATTTAATAACAGCGCCAAAAAGACTTTCTTTAGTAGTTTTCATTAAAGTGTTTTTAAAAACCAACTAAACGTAAGCTCATAAAATTCATTTAAAGCACTAGGGTTTTCTCGGAGATCGTGTCCTGCTCCTTTTTGAATTACAAGTTTTTTATTTCGCGAACTAATTGCTTTATCGTAATAATTTTTAACAATCCAATCCTTAACCACTTCATCTTTTTCTGACTGAATTACTAATAAATTACCTTTAAATTTTGAAATTCCATCGTATGCGATTGATGCAAGCCATTTTTCCTTTTCAATTTTTGATAGATCTGAAATTAATTTTACGTGCATATCCAATGCCTCATTTGGATAAACAGCTGGAACTCTTAAAACTATCGATTTAATGAATTCAAATTCAGGAACAATAATTGCAGCTACAAATCCCCCAAAACTAGTACCCATAACTCCAATTCGATCCTTATCTACGTTTTGTTTTAATAAAAATTCTAAGCCGGCGCGGGCGTCATCAATTCCCATTCTTTGAGTTTGATCTGGAAACTTTCCGTCACTCTCTCCACATCCCCGAAAATCGAAAGCAAGTGCCATTATTCCTGCTTCCGCTAATCTTCTACTAATCTCAAGATATCTTTTCCTGCT
>CAYILI010000022.1:0-15194 GCA_964364105.1 uncultured Gammaproteobacteria bacterium
CCTCTCACTCAATCTATGAGTTGCATGATTCCAGGAGAAATGCCGCCCGGCTTTGAGTTTAAGAAGCGTCGCATTGGAATTGCTCAACGCGGCAAGTATGAAGGTAAGGGCTTTCACTTCATGCTTAAACTCATAAATGATTATCCAGAAACAGTTGCGTTATTTGACTGGATTTTCATTGGTAATGATTGGGAAGAAGTAGTAGAAGGACTTAAGAATCTTACAAGCGTTGACGTAATAAATGACAGCGAAGCAATTTGGCCTTCTACTTACAATCGCTTCTATTCCGAGATAGACTATCTTCTAATACCATCTAAATGGGAGGGTGGCCCAATGGGACTCTTGGAGGCTGCTGCTTCTGGCGTTCCAGTTATAGGTGCTATGGTTGGTTGGGTGGATATGGAAATTCCAGTCTATCAATCATTTCATCCTGGAGATAAGCCTGGTTTGGCCAAAATACTTCATGATATTGGGGCCAACCAAAAGAGGGCTTATGATAAAGTAAAAGACCTAAGTTATGCTAAGTATGCTCAACATGTAGTAGATTGTTTTAAAGAAGTAGAGAGAAGAAATGCATGTATAACGAAGAAACCTATGCAGTTAGAAGATTAAGAGATATTCCACATGAATTTGAATCAAAAGAAATTGGATATGGTTCAAAGTGCTCCTTGTGTTTACTTTTAAGTCATCAACATTGTGTAGATGGGACACACGCCCCAAATGACTGTCCTGGAGACCATTCAAAATGAATAAAGTTGGCTCGCTAACTGTTTGTAAAGATGAAGAAGCTTGCATAGTTTTTTGTATTGCCTCATTAATTGACTATGTGGACCATTATGTCGTTGTAGATAGTGGAAGTACTGATAAAACTCTTTTTTTAATCAAAAAGATGTTTGCGAAGGATTTAAAAGAAGGTAAGCTTAGATTAATAGAATATGGCGCGCTACCAGATTACGATATAAGTAAGCCAAAAAATATTGGCATTGCCGCTCTAAAAGAGACTGGATGCGACTATTTTATTCGACTAGATGCGGACGACGTGTTTTATCGCGAGGGTGCCCAGAAGGCAGTAGAGATAGCGCGCAACCTAGACCCTTCCGTTACTATGTTTTGTATCAATCATTGGGAACTATACCAATATAAGTTGCAAAATACATCAGAATGGCTAGATGCAATAGAGTCTGATGTTAGTGGGATGGATACAGATTATAACGGAGGCCAGTTTATGTGTCTTCGTATTCCACCAGGCGGTGACCCTCGTCCACATATGTTCCCAAAGAGATTTGAGGGCTCATATGGCCATGCCCGCATCTATAAGACTCAAGGCGCAGTTAGTATTGGTAAGTGGACCGATGAAGCTTGGGGCGTTGGTCCTGGCGAGGATATTGCTCATCCTGGAATGAAAAAGGTCTGTATAGGAAATAATGGCGAGGAATGGATTGTTCATTATGGCTGGGCTCGTCCAATGGATAAGAAGCTTAATAAGATGTCCACTTGGGAGGGCGAAGGTAAAGAGCGCCAGGACCCACGCGTAGATACTATTCACGAGAAGTGGAAGTTTGTTAATATTCCAAATATGGACAAAATAACTTATGGTAATCAATGCTGGCCGCACAACGTAGTTTTTCCATTCAATGACCATCCTGAAGTATTTCATGAATACTATGATAGAAATTGGGAGCCTCATTAATGAAACTGATGTCAAAATCTAGATTAACAATTGTATGTCAAGTATATAACGAACTTCAAACTGGCAACTTACAACGCTTCTTGAAAGGTATTGATAATCTGGCCGATGGTCTAGTAGTCTATGATGACGGAAGCACTGATGGAACCTATGAGTATTTAAATAAAAACTATCGGGGGAATTTACATATTATCGCCGGCACTCAAAATGACTTTAAGAGCGAAATGGTCCATAAGCAACAAATGTTGAAATGGGCTATTGATATTATGGAAACAGACTGGATTCTTTGGTTAGATTGCGATGAAATATTAGAGCCGCGCGGTCACAAAGACATTAGAGAGCTTTTAAACAATACAGAATTGGACGGCTATGCATTCCACCAGATTAATCTATGGAGAACCGATAAATTCTACCGTGTCGACAATCAATACAACGACGGCATATTTGTACGCCTATGGAGAAATAATGGCCGGCTGCACTTTAATCCGCAGCCAGGCTTACACCAACGGCCTTACCCTTTGGGTGTTGAGAGAGTAGCAGATAGCGATATTCAGATTATTCACTACGGGTTTGCGACAGACGAAGCCATTATCAAAAAATATCATACCTACAAAGCTCATGGACAAGAGGGGTGGGCTCTTTCCAGACTTGTTGACGAGAGCACTCTGACGGTTCGTAGAATAAAGCCAGAATGGATGCGAGGACAGTTGGTCGGAGGAGACCTGGAGACATTTAACACGAAGGTTGCAGATAAAGTATGAAGTTAGTGGGAATTATCCAAACTTATAACGAAGCCTCTAATGGTAACCTGGAGAGATGTTTAAATTCTCTAACTAAGTATTGTGACGAAGTTGTTGTTTGGGATGATGGTAGTACTGACGAATCATGGAAGATTTATGATAAAAAATATCATTGCCACTTCTTGGGTGGAATGAAAAATGATTTTGAAAATGAACTACATCATAAGCAAAAGCTAGTAGATACAGCCAAAAGTATCGGCGCAGACTGGATTCTGCGAATGGACGCAGATGAAGTTATTGAACCACGTGGGGAGTCAGAAATACGAGCACTAATTTCTGACAGCGACAAAACCGGCTGGGCCTTCCATATGACAAACTTGTGGCGCTCCGAAGCATTCTATCGTGTCGATAATGGCTACAATGACGTTATATTTAATCGTCTGTGGCGCGCACATCCAGATTTAAAGTTTAATGTTCAGCGCGGACTACATCTCACCAACTATCCAGTAGGAGCTACAGATAACGAAGGTTTCAGTAATTTGGAAATAATTCACTACGGATTTGCTTCCGACAAAGCCATATTGGATAAATACCGTATGTATCTTTCTCATGGACAAACTGGTGCCGCTTTAGATAGACTAATAGATGAAAGAGGCTTGGTAGTAAGAAGGTCTAAACCGGAGTGGTTTACTAATGTGGACGTTTTAAATATAGACGCCTCGTTCGTTTTCCGTGAACCTATTAGAGAGAAGTTAACCAAATGAACAAACTAATTGTATTACTGTGCTTATTGGTTGGATGTGGTGCGGGTGTTACAAGCAAATTGGGCGTTGATGCAAAAAATGCCTATGATTCTGTTTGTAAGATATCTTCTATAAGCGCCGATGGTAGCGGAGTTTTATTAGATACTGGATTTGTTTTAACGGCCGCACATGTTGTTGATTCAAATGAAAATGGCAAAATTGATTACGATGAACTTACTTGTAAGGTGGAGTTCTTTAAACCTGGAATAGCACAGGTATTTACTGGAACTGTTTTATTTGTAGGAGATTATTTAAATAATCCATCGCACGATGTTGCTATTATGGCGTTGCCATCCGGCTCGCCACGTGGGTCTATCTCGCTTGTTAGTAGTGAAACATTTGCTGCAATAAACTATGGAGACGAAATTTTCACATTGGGCTGTCCAAGAGGCAAAAGTCCAAAGATATTTTCGGGCCTATTTGAATACCAAGACAGTGAAAGTGTTCTTGCTAGAGGCTCATTTACTTCTATTATGGGAAGTAGCGGTGGCGGGGTTTACACAAATGGCGGCCAATTAATAGGTATTATAACTCAGAACTTTGCATTTTATACATCTGAGCAATTAATGATAATGGTTCCTATTCCAACAGAAGGTGGAATGGCTATGTCCATGGGTACTGGAAGCATGATTCAACTTCACTATGCCCCAAACTGGTCCTTGTTTGTTTCTGCAACACAAATAAATAACTTACTATTAGATAACGGACTCGATTACGTTATTAGACCAATGAAGAGAATTAAGCCTCTGCATCTTTATTTTGCCATACTATTTAATTTAATCCTGCTGGTCGCACTTGGAAGGGCTTTAAATGAATTCTGGCCCAACATTCTTCGCTAAACAGTGCGGGATGTGCCAAGAAAAAATGCCATCAGGCGAAACTATGTGTTATTGCGGCGGCCCAGTTAGTTTAATTAAATTGCCACTTGAAGAAAAACTCTCCACGTCCTATTACTACAGCAGGAAGTGGCTTGCCGTGCAAAGACAGAGGGAAAAAGATGCAAGACGACATACCTGACCAGTCGATAGTTAACTTGGAGTCATATCTAATGGACACCAAGCCTCCTGCAGATAAAGCCATTGATTTTGTTAAGTTGGCACGAGAGGTGCGCCGCAGACGCTTTGAGGCTATTGGAGATGAATGGAGGAAGAAGTTTGTTCAGTATGGTAAACACCTTCCAATATGCAGAATGATGATAGATGAAGATACTGGCGCCTTTTGTACTTGTGGTTTCATAGGCTTAATGAGAAGAGCTAATATAATATGAAAAATGTCGTCGTTCTAGGTGGGTGTGGATATATTGGAGATTGTGTTACTGAGAACTTATTAGACGCAGGATGTAATGTTACTGTTGTAGATAATTTAATGTATGGTGGAACTTATATGCGCCGCCACATTCCTAAAAGTTCAAGTAGAAAGATGCTTAACGAATCCAAAGGCGCAGGCACATTAACATTTGTCGGCGCTGACATTACTACAAAGACTGTAAGAGATTTAATTTCTGATTTTAAATGGGACGCAGTTATTCACCTAGCCGCAATTGTTGGTGACGGAGCGTGCGCCAGTAAACCCGAACTTACACTCGCCGTAAATGAAGTGGCAACAAAGGATATTGCCGAGATTTGCGCGCGCAAAAACATCAAGCTAATATTCGCCTCAACTGCATCAGTATATGGCGCTAATAATGAAATGTTGGATGAACAGAGTCCGACAAATCCACTTAGTCTTTATGCTGGCACCAAATTGGCCGCCGAGCAGTTTGTTAAACTAGTTCCCAATCACTTAATATTCCGCCTTGGCACAGTATTCGGCGTAAGTACTGAATTTGCACGGCTACGCTGTGACCTCGTGGCAAATGTTCTTACTTATAAAGCTGTAAGGGGCGAAGCTTTGACTGTGTTCGGTGGAGAGCAATGGAGACCACTAATTCATGTTAGAGACGTAGGAAGGGTCTTTGCAATGGCGGCGTTGGAAGATAAACCTCCTGGCACTTACATACTATCAAGTGGAAACTTTACTATTAGAGATGTAGCCCTTTTAATTAAAAGGATAGTGGCGCCAGAAGTAAAAGTAAACATCACCGATATGAAATTTGAAGACCAGAGAAATTATAAAGTCAGTGGAGCTAAAGCAGAAGCCGCAGGTTTCACTACTCAAATGAGTTTAATCGACGGTATACAAGAAATGAGAGACGTGGTAGTAAGTGGACGCGTTGCTGATGTTTGGAGTCCAGCATTTCACAATGCAGAATATTTAAAGGGCGTAAAGTGAACAAGCCACAAGTAATAGAACTTAAGTTACATGCAGATGACCGAGGTATGGTCTATGGTGCTCTAACAGACTTACATCAAAGAGGAATTAAAAGAACCTACGTAGTAAGGAACTGGAGCAAGGGAATGGTAAGGGCATACCACGGCCATCGTAAAGCTGACACTTATATGCATGTTATTAAGGGTGCAGCAAAATTAGTAGCCATCTCAATGGACACGGAGCCGCAAGCAGAAGGAAATCCATTAGTAGTAGTGTTAACAGAACATACGCCCGGAATTTTATTTATTCCTGCTGGATACTACAATGGAAGCATGACACTTGAGGATGATACGCGCATATTGGTTTATTCAACACTTCTATTGGAAGATGTTAAAAGTGACGACTATCGAGCGCCGGCCCATCATTTTAATGGCGATGTGATTTGGGGAGTAAAGTCAAGATGAGTTATAAAACTGTAGTTTTGGGCGCAGGCGGAATGCTAGGTCATATGGTAGTAAAAGTCCTTACAAGAGGTGGGCGGCAAGCAAGAGGATATTGTCGCGACATGTTTAATGTTGAGCCTACTTCTGAGCAAACAGTTGGTATTAAACTAAACAGGGTTGTAGACGAAGATACTGGATATGTCATTAATTGTATTGGTGCAATCAAGCCTATGTTTAAGGACAACTTGGTAAATTGCCTATATACCAATGCCATATTTCCTCACCAATTAGCTAGTGTTTGTGCTCGTAGAAATATTAAGTTAATTCACATTACTTCTGATTGTGTGTTTGACGGCATTGGAGGTCCATATGACGAGACTAGACAACACAACGCTACTGATGACTATGGCAAAAGCAAGAGCTTGGGCGAGCCGTCAAACTGTCTTGTCCTACGCACGAGTATTATCGGACCAGAAGTTGGAGGAAGAAAAAGGTCTCTCCTCGAATGGGTTAGAAGCCAAGACGGAAAAGAAATAAACGGCTTTGAGAATCATCTATGGAACGGAGTCACAACTCTAGAACTTGGACGCCGCATAGCAACCATTCTAAATAATGGTAGATGGGAAAAGGGCACCTTTCATATCTACTCTACTGACATTACTAAGAGAGACTTGTTAGGTGAAATAATCGAAGCCTATAAGTTGAACATAAAGGTCAATCCGATTAATGCGCCCGTAGCTTGCGATAGAAGACTGAGGTCCATCAAGGATTTGAAGTCTCAGACTGGCTGCACAAAGAGTATTACTGAACAATTTCAGGAGTTAGCGTCACTTGATAAAGTTTAATGTATCAGTAGTGTTGGGCATCAGGCCAGACTATATTCGCACTAGTAAGGTCCTAAAGCTTTTAAAAGCTCACCCACAAATTAATGCTACCTTTATCTCCACTGGTCAGCACTATGACCATAGTTTGAAGGGCGTATTTTTGGACCAACTTGGATTGCCAGAACCAGATATTACGCTTGACACCAAGGGCAACACTCACTGTCAACAACATAGCAAGTTAATTGAGCAATTAGAGAAAGCTCTACTAAAAACCAAGCCTGATGTTTGTTTATTTTTGGGAGACGCCAACGCCGTCATTGGTTGCATAGCGCCGCTCAAAATGGGCATACCAATTGCCCATATAGAAGCTGGAATGAGAAGCTATGACTGGAGAATGCCAGAGGAGAGAAATAGAGTTATTATCGACCGCGTAAGCGACGTGCTCTATGTTTATCACAACAACTACAAGTGCAACTTAGTTAGGGAAGGAATTAATCCCTCTAGAGTTGAAGTTGTCGGTAATGTCATAGTGGACGTTCTACAGGACTATAGCTATGAGAGATTTATTGGCTGGCCAAACGTTAGTATCGAGCATAATGTAGATGATATGGAATATTCCCTTCTTACTATGCATAGAAGTGAGAACGTTGGAAATAAAGAGCTAGCCCAGAAATACATCAATGCCGTTGCTAAAACTTGTGAATTATTAAAAATAAAGAAGATTATTTTACCGGCCATGCCACGCCTAATGGCTCTTAATCTAACGCTTCCAACTACAGTAAAGTTCAATGTAATTGAACCATTGGGCTTCTTTGAGTTTGTTGCGTTAGAAGAGCACGCTAAAATCGAATTTACTGACAGTGGAACAAATCAGGAGGTAGCAGCTATACTCGGTATACCATGCGTAGTATTGAGAAGTTGCACTGAGAGGCCCGAGTGCTTAGAGGTTGGAAATAACCTCATGGCTTCACAACCAGATGACGTTTATACTTCGGCCGCTAAGGCTATAAAAGGAGAGATAAATAAAGACTTCTCTCTTGGTGATGGAAGGTCATCCGAGCGTATTGTTGAAGACCTAGTAAGAAGGTTGAATGGAGATATCTTTTTAAAGATGCGCCTAAATCCTGCGCTAGATTATGAAGTAATGAGCCATCTTGCTTAAGGATGTTTATAAAATAAACAAATTCCTTACACTATTAGATTCGGAAGCAAAGCCGCAGGACTTTCGTAGCGCATTAGGTTTTACAAAAAATGATGTAAAGTATCATACGAAGTTTGTTGGCGAGTATAGACATATTGTTGGCAAGACTCCACCATTACCAAAAATTCAAGTAGAAACGCCACTTAGAATAGAGGGAGATAGTTTGCCACAACCTCTTCCATCTCAGGTATTTGATAATACTATTAAAGATATTGAAATAATGAAGAAATTCTTAGCTTTAGTTGATTCAGAAGCTACAGTTAAGAAGTATTCATCAATTGGTATTTCTAAAGAATCATTGACTAAATATTTAAGTAATATTCCTCATTATAGAGAAGTTTTAAATAGATATGAAGAATTACCCACTCCTTTAGTTAAAGAATTACCTACATCTGTAAAAGATTCAATACCAATTTTTTTACCAATTACTGTTATTAATGACGCAATTCCACGCAAACGACTATTAGTACCAAATGGCATAAGTATAATAGTGCCAACGTTTAATAGATTGAAAAATATTAAGCGGTGCCTCTATTCTATATTTAATCAAAAGTATAGTCGAACACCAGTTCAATTAATTATAATAGATGATGGTTCTACTGATGGAACTAATGAATATTTAAGGGATATTAAGGCACCAAATAATATAGAGTTGGAAGTTCACCGAATTGGAATTGATAATAAAACAAAATGGAGTAGTCCTGCATATAGTTATAACTTCGGATTTACTAAAGTTAAATACAACTACGTAGTTCATCATGGCGTAGATATGATTTATATGGACGACAATTGCCTAGAGGCTTTATGGAAATATATTGACCTAAATAGATATGTTTACTTTATGCAGGCAAGAATTGAAGAGAATCTAATAGAAAAAGTGCCAATGAACGAGCATTTTTTTAATGCAGTTAATCATTATGCTCATCCAACAATCTCTACGCATTTTCCTTTTGTTGCAGCTACATCATATGATGCATTAAAGAGAATAGATTTTTATAGTGATGGCTATGGTCCAGGAGCAGGAGAAGATGATGAATTATTGGACAAGCTCCATATTATTTTTTGTGAGTTCACTCTAATAACAACGCACACCACTTGTCATCAGGACCACCCAAGCGGCTCACAAGGATGTAGTAGTAATTCAGTAATTAAATCAGATGGTGTACAAAAATTGATAAATAGAATAAATACAGGGATTACATTTACATACAGGAGAATAAATGAAGAAGGGCTTTGATTATACAACCATTATTGGTAGAGACCCAGCGTTATTTAAATTCCACGCAGACAACGTGCTGCGTAATGCCGGCCTAAGCCGTGAGCATTGGGATTTCAACGTCATAATATACCATAACGAAAGCATTCCTGGCTCAGTAACAGAAGAGATAGTGGAGTTTTGTAAAGCAAATGACATTCAAACTCATATGCTATACGAAGACCCACGCAAGCCTTTCATTATGCGTCTGTATGATGCCTGGAATTTAGTACAGAAAGTAGGAGAGAGAGAATTAACTTTGCGCGCTGGCAGTGACCAGACTTGGTATCCAGGTAGCTTTAGGAATATCTGGAAAGCTTTTGAGGAATACGAAGCCGTCAATGGGCCGGATGTTATCTTGCAGGCTCAGACTGTTGAAAGCCTACTGGCTGGCCAGAGCAGGCACTTCATAAGAGACTTCGGTATCAGTGCCAATACTTACAGCGAAAAGGCTTTCATTGAGTTCTGTGAAACTATAGTTGAAGATGGCCTATTTGATATTGAGGCCGCACTTGGAAGGTGGGGTCATCCAACTAGTTTTTCTAGCTCTATCAAGGAGGGTCATAATAGAACGGACGGGTGTAGCTGGCTACAAACCAAAGACCTCTTCAAGAGATTTGGACCTATGCCATATATAAGAGGGAATTGGACGGGTGACGTAATAATCCATGACAATTACGAACGTAGTGGAATACCTAACTTCCTAGTGGGAAATGCTATAACTTACCACATGGTCAAAGGAGAGAGTCGCGACCAATGAGGTCTATTGATTTATCAGGTAAGCAGTTTGGCAAATGGTTTGTGACAGATATATGTATTAGTAAACGAAAGCCTTGTGGACTAACAGTTCGCTATTGGTTGTGCAATTGTAGTTGTGGTAAAAGCGAATATGTAGAGGGTTATAGTTTAAGAATTGGAACGTCAAAATCATGTGGATGCGACAGGCCCTCTCCACCAACTATCTTAGAAGAAAGTCTGGCTTCTAAGAGAGCAGTATTTGGTCAATATAAGAAGGACGCTAAGAAGCGAGGACTTGACTTCAATCTGTCATTTGAAGAATTTGTAACTTTAGCTTCTGATAATTGCTACTATTGCGGATGTGGTCCGTCGAATAAATTTGATAGACCGTATGCCAATGGGAGTTTTTCATATAATGGAGTCGATAGGTTAAATCCACAAATGGGATACTTTCTAACTAATTGCGTAACCTCTTGCTTCACTTGTAATTTTATAAAACATACAATGACTGAGGTAGAATTTATGAATCATATAAGAAAAATATTTGTCAAGTGCGAAAGTAGAGGACAGTAATGAAAATTTTAGACCTAGGATGCGGAAAGCGCCAAGAACACTGGCATGGCGATGGACTGGACTATCAGGACTTTGGCCAGAAGTATGTGTTTAATTTAGAGGACGTTAAACCCTTTCCAATCGCAGATAATGAGTATGATAGAGTTGTTGCTTATCACATCTTAGAGCATATTAAATCACCAGAAGCGTTCATTAACATACTAAACGAAATTTGGAGAGTTACAAAGCCAGGCGGTAGATTTATTGGCGCCGTTCCTCATTTTATGAGTAAGAATTTTCGGCGTGACCCATTTCATATACGCGAATTTGACGAATTCTCATTTGATGGATACTTGGAAAATTCACCAATATACTTCAATGACTATGGACTCCTGTGTGTGTTTAGAAAAATATACATTAATGTAAATCAAAATCATGACGTTTGTTGGGAACTAGAGATAGTTAAATGAATAAATGTTCCAACTGTAATGGCGATGGTTGGGAGATAGATGAGTATGGCGGAAGGGCCGACTGTCTAAGTTGTTTTAGTACAGGAAATGCGGAGTTTGACCCATATGGTAGATGTGAAAAATGTTGCGGCCCAACAGAACCCTATCCTCCATACGAATGCGAGAAAAAATGTAGTGTTGAGCGGAACGGGACACCGGCCAAATAAATTAAACAACGAATATGATATAAAAGGCAGGATGACTAAAGCTATCGCGCAGCGAGTATATGAAATTTTCGAGCTTATTCGCCCTGATGAAATTGTCACAGGGGTTGCGCTGGGCTTTGACATGATTTTGGCCGTGTGTTCCATACGTGCAGGAATAAAGTTTACGGCCGCTGTGCCCTTCAAAGGACAGGAGTTAGGCTGGCCAGAGGCCAGCCCGCGTCTCTACAACTACATACTTGAAAACCGCCTTTGTTAGCCTATAATCATCACTGAGGGCCCATACGCCGCTTGGAAAATGTTTAAGCGGGACGAGTGGATGGTTGACCGAGGAACCGAACTTATTGCCTGTTGGAACGGTGCAGAAGATGGCGGAACGTATAAAACCGTCAAATACGCTCAGTCTAAAGGTAAAAAAATACACTACATAAATCCCAAGGAGCTAACATGGTAGCATATAGAGAAGAACACTACGTTCAGAACATAATGGACCGTATAGGCGAAGTGTGTAAGCGCCGCAATTGGAAGAAGGATTGGAGCAGCGGCGGTTGCTATATTCACCTTGAGGTTTTGGAATTTATCGAATCATTGAGGGGTAAGGGTGGAGAGCCAGTTAAAGAGGCGGCAGACGTTCTCATTACTCTATTCGCAGTATTAAAGAATTACAATATATCGGCTAAGGACCTACTAAATGCCCTAGAGGAAATAGTAGAAGGAATTGAAACGGATAAGATTGGAACTACTGCGCCGAAGGAAGTAGTGACTGTTTGACCAATTGGGTAGATAAGCAATGCGCCGAAACTGTCTATTTGACTCCAGAGAAGATTTTGGAGCCGGTTAGAGAATATTTCGGCGGGGCGATTCCGCTAGACCCAGCGACAGAGAAAACTAATCCAACTAAAGCACTTCAATTCTTTACTATCGAGGACGACGGCCTAAAACAGCAATGGAATGTTCCAACATTCGTCAATCCTCCTTTTGGTAAGGCTATTAGAGAGTTCATGAAAAAGATACATGACGAAGCTATTAGAGATAAGGCACGTCCAATACTGGCCCTTCTTCCTTGCGGCGCGCGCTTCTCTACTAAATACTGGCAGAACGACGCACTTATTCCTCAACTGAATGCGATTTGTTTTGTTAAAGGTCGCGTCAAGTTCTTGAGACCAGACGGAACTGTTGCTAAGCAAAATACTTACGATAGCCAAATTTACGGATACAACGTTGACACAAACCTATTCAAATTTTGCTTTAAGCATATTGGTAGGATTTTGTTAACTACAGTTTTGTTATAGGAGCTTACGATGCGCATTGGAGTAGTAGGACATGGAGTAGTAGGAAGTGCAGTAGCTTCTGGTATGGAACGCCTAGGACATGATGTTAAGGTTCACGATATCAAATACAATACTTCTATCTCACTAATGCTTGATAGAGAGATTGTGTTTATTTGTGTTCCTACGCCAGAAACTCCTGATGGCTCGGCGCATACTGGAATAGTAGAAGAAGTGATAGACCAATTACTTGGAAGTGATTGGGTTCATAGAACAGGCTTTAAAGAAATAGTCGCAGTTAAGTCAACTGTTCCTCCTGGTTTTATGGCCTCAATGGAAGCAAAATACGATTGGGTTGCTAAGTTTGCATTCGTTCCAGAATTCCTTAGAGAGAAGAGTGCATTCCATGACTTTACAGAAGGGCACGACGTTTGTATTGTTGGAACGCGCTCAGAAAAAGTAGCTAATATAGTATTTGCGGCACATGGACATTATCCAAAGAGCTTCGCCCATCTAACTCCAACTGAGGCAGAGCTAGCAAAGTATTTCAGCAATGTGTTCAATGCTCTGCGCGTCACCTTCGCAAATGGCTTCTATGATGTAGCCAAGGCATTAGGCGCAGACTACTCTAAGATTAAAAACGCGCTCGTTAAACGTCCTACTATACAGGACCTTTACTTGGATTGTAATGAGAACTGGCGCGGCTTTGCTGGTGTGTGTCTCCCAAAAGACACGGCAGCATTCGCTAAGCTAGTAGAGGACTTGGGCGTCAAAGCCCGTATCTTTAAAACAATAGTAGAAGACAATAAACTATACAAGCCCACTGTGCCAACTGGTATGAGGCTAGTAGATAACAACCAGGTGGTACCTTTCAATGAAGAAGATTTTGAAACCATATTTGAGACTGGTGAAATAAAAGGATGAAAACAGTTATAGTTACAGGTTCAGCAGGCTTCATCGGAAGCTTTTTGTGTCAAGAACTTCTTGGTAGAGGATATAGAGTTGTTGGATATGATAACTACTCTAAGTATGGCTATGTCAAAAGACCGTTTGATACGCACCCAAACTTCCATTTTGTAAAGAAGGATTTGGCTAGCGGCCTTCCCGGATTTCATAACTGGTCGCCGGATTATATTATTGCTGGCGCGGCAATGATTGGTGGAATTAGTTATTTCCACAAATACGCTTATGACCTACTGGCTACTAACGAGCGAATTACTGCTAATACATTTGACGCAGCTATTGAAGCCAAAAAACAGCCAAGTTCTAATTTAAATAGAATCGTAGTGTTAAGCTCCTCGATGGTATTTGAGGGCGCAGACGCGGAGTTTTCAAAACTAAACGAACTAGCTTCTTTGAACTGCTGTGGTCCTGGTAATTTCTGTGTAGACCCAGAAAAGCAAGTATGGCCATCCAAAGAGACTCATATAACAGAGCTTCCGCCGCCACGCTCCACTTATGGTTTCCAAAAGCTCTCTACTGAATATTTCGCCAAGGGCGCATATGAACAGTATGGGTTGCCTTATACTATTGTCCGTCCGTTTAATTGTGTCGGAGTTGGTGAAGGCGAGGCGAAGGGCGAAGCCTCTGTAATGTCAGGTAATGTCAAACTAATGATGTCTCATGTCCTACCGGACCTAATTAACAAATGTTTGTTGGGTCAAGACCCGCTACACATCTTAGGAGACGGAAGTCAAGTAAGGTGTTATACGCACGGTAAAGACATCGCTCGCGGCATAGTAGAGGCTATGGAAAGAAGTAGCGGCTTAATGCAGGACTTTAATATTTCGACGCCAGTAGCAACAACAGTAATGGAACTTGCAAAGTTGGTTTGGGAAGAAATTAATCCTACTAAGGAATTTAATTACGTTAGTGATACTCCATTTGAATACGACGTTCAGAGGCGAGTGCCAGACGTAAGTAAGGCGCGCGACATACTGGGCTTTGAAGCTCTTATACCTCTCAAACAATCAATAAAAGAAGTTATTGAGTATATTAGAGAATTAAACAAGGAGATATGATGGATTCGACATCGACCGCAAAACGCGTTAAAGACGCCCTAAAATTAGTAGGGAAGCCACACGTAAAACTACTCAGAGAAGCTCTGAGCGATGGAAGGGCACTAAGATGGTTTATTGAAGGCCGCCAAATGTTGCAGGACAAAACTCCACTCCAGGTAATTGAAGAAGGCAATGTAGAAAGAGTTAGAGAAGTTATTCAATATTGCTATGATTTTTCTACTCTGCCGCAAGACGAGGAAGAAGAAAAGAAGGAAGAAGAGGAAGGAGTAGGTCCATGATGATTATTCAACACAGAGCAAACGACCATAAGCAGAAACAAACTGCCCGCTTTGCAGAGGTGGACGTTTGGGTCTGTGATGATGGGAGACTTCGTCTCAAGCATGACGTTAAAGGGGACGTAGATTGTGCGCCCCCAGTTGAAGTGGAAACGTTTCTAGCCAACGCTCCATGGGAGAAGTATTTTGTTAATGTCAAACAATCTCTATCAATACAGGACTATTTTAGAATTGCAGATGAGTTTAAAGGTAGACTTATTGGAATATTCGATGTTCCTATGCCAATGGCCTACATGTTGTCGATTAGTGTTGACTTTCCTATCTATGAGAGAATTAGTGAGTATGAGGGTGGACTCCAAACCGGATATGCTTGGATAGACCCATTAAATGGACAGACTTATGAGGATTATTGGAATGTTTCAAAACCACCAAAGGTTAAGCCATCAGACAAGACAATTCTAGCG
>CAYILI010000023.1:0-14895 GCA_964364105.1 uncultured Gammaproteobacteria bacterium
AATAGTTAAAATTGTCGGACCATACTCTTTATTTCCTGATTCTACTTCTCCACCAAGTAAATGCGCCATGAGTTGCCACCCATAACAAATTCCTAAAATTGGAATTCCCAAATCAAATATTTTTTTATCAATACTTGGCGCCGAGGTTTCATAAACCGATGCCGGCCCACCTGAGAGAATCAAACCTGCGGGTTTAGAATGTTTACCCTGAGCCTGCCGAAGGGCGTCGTCTGGGTCAATCAATTCCGAGGAAACGCCAAGGTCTTTTAACCGGCGGGTTATGAGGTGAGCGGTTTGCCCGCCGAAGTCAACAACAAATATTTTTTTATTCATAATGTCATCCTGAACAAAGTGAAGGATCTAATTTAATTAATCATAAACAAGATTCTTCGCATTAGGCTCAGAATGACATTCGGATGTTTAATTATAGTTCTGTCCTGCATTTGTAATTAAAACGCTATGCGGATGTGATTCGGTAAGCGAAGCTTGGGTAATTTGAGTGAATTTAGCTTTTTCGCAGAGTTCTTTAAAGTTCTTTGCACCCACATAATACATTCCGGATTTTATTCCTCCCATTGCTTGTTCTACTATTTCTGAGAGCGATCCTTTAACCGGAACCAGTCCTTCAACTCCTTCTGCCACAAGTACTCTTTCTTTATAACTTTTACCATGAAACTCTCCTTCAGATTTTATTTTTGCGCCTTTTTCCATAGCCCCAGTTGAGCCCATTCCGCGGTAAGACTTAAACCAATAAGTTTTTTTGTTTTTTTCAAAAATACTTTGAAATCTATGAGGAACTTGATCTTTAGAAAGCTTTACTTTTAGTCCAGGCGATTCCACAGATGAAGCAAAAAAGCTCCCCATCATAACTGTACTTGCACCAAGCGCTAAGGCTTTTACCATATCTCCTGAATATTTAATTCCTCCGTCTGCAATAACTGGTACTCCAAACTTTTTAGCCACTCTTACTGTTTCCATAATTGCCGTAACTTGGGGAACTCCCATTCCAGAAATGATTCTCGTTGTGCAAATCGCGCCTGGCCCCATTCCTACCCTAAGCCCCGTTGCTCCAGCTGTAATTAGTGCTTTTGCGCCGTCACTTGTCGCAATATTACCTGCAATTATTTCCATCTTGGGATATTTCTTTCTTATAAATTTAACGACGTCAATTATTTGCTTGCTATATCCGTGTGCACTATCTACCACCAATACGTTTACTCCTGCTTTAACCAGCGCATCAATGCGATCTTCAAATCCTTTTCCTCCGCCAACTGCAGCGCCGACTAGCAAATCTTTTTTGACGACCTTTTCCACTTCTTTAACTTGATCTGAAATTGTAAGATTTCTGTGAATTATTCCAATTCCGCCCTCTTTTGCGAGCGCAATTGCGAGCGCAGATTCAGTAACTGTGTCCATGGGGGCTGAGACAAAAGGAGATTTCAGGATAATATTTTTGGTTAGTTTTGTCGAAAGATCGATATCGGATCTTGAAAATCCAGCATATCCGGGAATTAGTAAAATGTCGTCAAAAGTGAAGCTTGTTGGAAAAGAAGCAATTTGCCGGTCCATAATTAATAATACTATGGGTGCTTTATTTTGTCAATTAGCTATTTCATGAGGGTTAAGAAAGAAAATTTATAATTCTTATCACTTATTTCCTCTCTCTTAATCTCTTTATATTTAGAATAATCCGGAAAAAAAGTATCAGCTTTGTAGTCACCTTCAACAACGGTTAGATGTAAAATGTCCACTAAATCTTTCTCAACTGCTTCTGTAAAAATCTGTCCCCCACCAAAAATAATTATCTCCTCGCTTCCCGGACTTTTCTTTGCAATCTCAATCGCATCTTCCAACGACCCCACCACGTAGCCTTCCAAGGCCAGGCCTTGGAAGGCTAAATTGAATTTTGGGTCTCTAGTTATTATGATATTTGTTCTACCAGGTAATATCCGGCCGATTGATTCAAATGTACGTCGCCCCATTATTATCGGGTGACCCATCGTAATTTTTTGCATCCTTTTAAAATCCTCAGGAATTTTGAAAAGCAAGTCATTATTTTTTCCAAGCCCTCTTTTACTATCAATCGCGGCAATAATACTAATCATAATTAAAAACCAAACAATTCTGCTCTTGCATATTCTGCTTTGCAGAAGCATATTTACAAACTGAGTTTAAACAATTATATTATACAACGAAAGAGGTAAATTAAATTCATCAAAGACCGATTAATAATCCCATATAGAGGAAACAGAAACCCTCACACTATAGAACTCCAAGATTTTGTAAGACACCCTGAGCGAGGTGCTAATTGTCAAACTACAACTGCGGGAATTCTCGATCGATTAGGCTATCAGGCTTCACATTTAAGATCTCTTGAGCTTGCTCATGATAAAACTACAACCACTACTGTTCATTCGTTTGCAGAACTAAAGCCTCACGATATAATTCTTTACCAAGCATTTGACGGCAGAACTGACCCTAGATATTCACATCCTACAGTAGCTCATGTCGAAGGTGGAACACTCTATCTTGCTCATAATTCTATTCAAAACGGTAGAGCTACCCTAGAACAAGCAAGACCGGAAGATCAAGGAAGAATTTTAGCTATTAAGAGGCCTATTGCTAGACCAGGATTACCAGATGTACAATTCCTAGCTAGAGCTGGATTTCATCCTTTAGCAATTCATCCATGAAAGTAACACCCATAAAAACTAAAAAAATAGAAGTAGGAGATAAACTTTTCGAGATTTTCGATGAGTTTTTGCCAAAATTAAAAGACAAAACTGTAATTGCAGTTTCATCAAAAATTGTAGGAATCTGCGAAGGCCGAGTTGATCCTGATGAATCCGATAAACACCGGGATGAATTAGCTATAAAAGAAGCAGAATTTTATATCCCGACAAAGCTAAGTAGATATAATTTTATGATTTCTATTAACAACAATGTGTTGGTCGCAAGAGCAGGAATTGATCACTCGAACGGTCATGGAAATCTGGTACTTTGGCCAAAAGATCCGCAAAAAAGCGTTAATCAAATAAGAGAATACCTAGTAAAAAAGCATGGAGTAAAGAATCTTGGAGTAATTCTTACTGATAGTCATCTTTCCCCACTTCGTTGGGGCGTAACAGGCGTATCAATTGCTCATTCCGGTTTTGAAACATTAATCGACTATGTTGGAAAACCTGATATATATGGTAGACCTCTGTTGGTAGAAAAATCAAATGTTCCTGATTCACTAGCAACTGCTGCGGTTATTGAGATGGGCGAAGGAAATGAACAACAACCTATTGCAATAATTGAAGATGCTAAATTTGTAAAATTCCAACAGAGGAATCCAAACAAAAAAGAGCTTGAAGCACTTAAGATTAGTGTGGAGGATGATGTTTTCGCACCCTTTTTAACAGCAGCAAATTGGCAAAAAGGCGGAAGCTAGACGGCCATTTGGCCAGTTTTAGGATCAAATAATCCCCCAGCTACTGTTAATTCCGCTTGGATGGATGGATGCGGATCATAGCCAATTAGCTCCACGTGTTCTGGTCTGAAATCGTCCAAACTTTTCACTGAAGAGTCAATTTTAATTTTAGGAAATTTCTTGGGCGTTCTCTTCAGTTGTTCTTTAAAAGGCGCGATGTGATTCTCGTAAATATGCACATCGCCAAAAGTATGAATAAATTCCCCAGCTTGCAGTCCTGAGACCTGAGCCAAAACTGAAGTTAAAAGAGCATAAGAAGCTATATTAAATGGAACTCCTAAAAATAGATCTGCGCTGCGATGGTAAAGTTGCAAAGAAAGTTTTCCATCGCGATTACTCATCTGATACATGTTATGACAAATTGGATATCTGCTCGCGTCCTCAAAAGTCGCCATTGTATAAAGATACTCAGGATTCCAGGAATTAATGATTAGATTTTTAGCATTTGGATCATCCTTCATTTCTTTAAGTGCCCATGCGAGCTGATCTATGGTTCTCCCCTTTTTACGTGTTGGCCAATGCCTCCACTGCTCTCCATAAATTCTTGGCAAATCTCCCCATTTCTCCGCGAACTTCTTATCCGTTTTTATATTTCCAATAAACTCTTCCTTCGTTAAGATTTTAGATTTTAGATTTGATTTTTGAGATTTAAATTTACCGCAGTAAATTTTATATGGATAGTCATCCCAAATATGAACATTATTGTCCACTAGATATTTAATGTTGGTTTGACCTGACATAAACCAATAAAGTTCATGAATTACACCTTTCCAATAAACTCTTTTAGTGGTTAGAAGTGGGAAATCTTTTGAGAGGTCAAACCTCATCTGGCGGCCAAAGAGGCTCTTCAAACCTATATCGGTCCCGCGGTCTACGATATCAACTCCATCTTTAAGAATTTCTTTCGCCAAATCAAGGTATTGATATTCAGGGTGAATTTTAGGAGCTGCCATGTGTTAATTTATAAGCCTTTCTCTGGATTTTTTCAACCAGATCAAAATGAATCAATATTCATTTGCTATGCTGAACTTGCTTCAGCTAGATTGTCATCCCGAATTTATTTCGGGATCCCTCTAATTGTCATGCTGAACTCGTTTCAGCATCTAAAAAGTAATCGATAAATCTTCAAAGTCTGAGTTTACCTTTTTGATTAAGTTAACCTTCCAATCCCTGTGCCAATTTTTCAATTGCTTTTCTCGAGCAATTGCTTCCTTAATATCATTAAATTCCTCAATATAAACTAACTTCTTTAGTTTATATTTTTTAGTAAAACCATCAATCAAACCTGTTCTGTGCTCAAACGAGCGCTTAACAATATTATTTGTAACCCCAATGTAGAAAGAGGTATTTGTTTTATTAGTCATTATGTAAACATAGTAAACATATTTTCGCCTCATATGCTTATTGTATTACGATGAGATCCTGAAACAAGTTCAGGATGACAACGAAGAGGGTTAGACTTGACGCTCTTTTTTTGTGGCTGAGACGCGGCCACCTTGCCATTGGCCTCTATATTTAGAACCCTCCCCTTTTATCTCGTGGAAAATTAGATGAGTAAAACGAGCTCCCATTTCTATTTCTACTGTGATGGGTCCTTCATTTTTAAGACCGAATGTTAACTCTCCAGAATATCCCGGCTGGATGGGTCCGGTACGGATAAACAATCCTGATCTAAATGTCGTAGTTCTAGGTAAAATTACCGCTGAAAGATCGAGAGGTAAATTTATTTTCTCAATTGTTTTTACTAAGAAAAAATCTCCAGGTTTTATTTTAATACTGCTTGGTTTTTTTGGATCCCAAACCTTAACGCTTTCAATGTCTGGAGTTTGGCGATGAGTTTCACCCAAAAATGCTTTTCCGGAAATCTTAAATACTTCACCGAGTCTCAGATCAAATCCTGTTCCTTCAGGATTTGTCAGCTCCCTCTCCGACAAATTCTCAACCAATTTATTCTTTTTAACCAACTCTAATAATATTTTCGGATTTAATATCATTTTTTCTTCTCTTGAAATAGCAAATCAACCTTATTCATAATTTGGCTAGTTACTTCCTCGACTGACTCTTCGCCATCTAAAATAGTGAATTCATCATTAAACTTCTTAGTTATCCATTCATATGAAAGAGAAACTTTTTCAAGCAGTTCTTCATTCTCATAAATTTCTTTTTTCTTATCAAGACCATCTAATCGAGAGATTGCCGTCTTAGTTGAGATTTTTAAGAAAAAAGTCGTATCTGGCATAATAAAGGAGTTATACATAGATAAAACATTCAGACTACAAAGCAGTGCATCCGCTTTATTAAAATTCAATCCTGTATCTACTAGCGCATAGACCGGAGCAGACCAAATATATCTATCGATTATAACCACATGCCCTTCTTTAAGATGTTTTTTAATATCTTCTTGTTGAACCTGGCGATTAGCATTGATCAGATACTGCATCGCAATTGGATCTATCTTTTTTTCACCAGAAAGAATACTTCTGACAAATTGCCCAATCTCTCCTTCAAAAGGATTATGCACAACAACAGTCTGTCCTTTTTCAGTTAGACTTTGGCTAAGAATTTTCGCTTGAGTCGACTTACCACTGGCATCTAATCCTTCAATTGCTATAAAAAGCCCTTTATATGGATTTTTAACTAATTCTAAATCAAATTCTACTTTATATTTCATTTTTCTTTATTTATGGCAATTGAAATATAGCATAGAAAACGCATTTTTCAAATTAACAATATGGATTATGTTAAAATACTGCTTTGCCATGAGAACAATTGAACAACACCAAGACATTCCCTACTCTACTAAGTTAACAGACACTAAAGGCAGAGTGGTTTCGGGAATAATGGGTGTATTAAATCCGACTTTCGTAAGACCGGCAGTAGAAAATATCTTAGTTAAAACAGATATTAAGTACGCACCAGACTTTGGTGATCAATATATCCGTGGCATACAAGCAGGCTATGAAACACCTGTCTTAATTCCCTACCATAAAGCAATTATTGACGCATTATTCATAAGGGATGTAGCCAGGGTTTTAAAGAATTCTGCAAATGATCATCTTCCACCTGAAAAAAGACTAGATGGCTGGGCTTTAATTCTCGCTGCTTCTCTTCATTATGGCCAACAAGGACCAATGCGTACAAGAATTTACCATGGACTTTCTGATAGTTTTGATAAAGGTGATATTAGGCCACTTCTAACAGTAAGACCCCAAGACGTCAAAAGATACGGAATGAAACCATATTGGGATCCACGACAAGAAAAAGCCGATGCAATTGAGGCTATACAAAATGGTCATGGAATAATAGTTCATCCTGAAGGTACAACCGTTGGAGAAGCTATGAATCCATTTATGCTAAATTCAGTTTTTACAACAATTTCAACTGTCGAAGAAGCTGGCAAAAAAGCTTTAATAATACCTATAACTAAAACGGGAAGTAAGAGAATTGAAAGTAGAAACAAGCTTCCTACCCTAACTGCAGTTGCTTCCGGATATAATCTATTTAATAGACATATTACAGGCGTATACGTGCATGAGCCGATAAGATTTGATCAGGGAGAATTAGGAGAACTTTACAGAGCAGGAAATAAAACAGGTATTAATAATTAATTGGTGAAATAATTGCTTCCAAGTTGCCTGAAGATGAACGAGGAGCTTACGCTTCGTATACGAAGGCTGCGTAGTTATTTTTCTTCGTGGATTCGGCTTTCAACTGGAGCATCTTGAAATTTATATTTAGCGAATTTCTTACTATTATATGGAGTATCGGCTGAACTACTTAATTCTTCAAAAGTCATGGCGCAAATTCTCATTCCGACTGTAAGAGAAACTGCCATTCTTCCTAAATTTCCAAGCTCAAGAACTGGTTTTCCATCCCAACCCGGATCGAAAATAGAAGCAGTGCTATGCACTACTATTCCAAGACGGCCTAGAGAAGATCTTCCTTCAAGTCGTCCCATAAGATCCGCTGGTATTTTTACTTTTTCTAAAGTTACTGCGAGCACAAAATCTCCCGGCTGCATCATAAAAACATCGCCTTTTTTTATCTTAATTTCCCGCGTTATTTCGTTAGAAAAATCTTTTTTTGCAGGATCTATATGACTATATTTACTGTGCTCAAAAACTCTGAATGTATCCCCAAGGCGCAAATCAATTGAACAGCTACCAAGTTGTGTGGAAAAATCAGGAGCTGGACTAATCTCAATTCTCCTCTCTTTTAAAGCTTTTTTAATATCCCCATCAGATAAAATCATTTAAGTCGCACCTTTCATGTCAAAAGTTTAACATATCATAAATTATAAATCACCTGCCCGCATGTTTCACGAAACGAGGCAGGCGGGTCAATCATAAATCCTCGTAACTATTGACAGGAGACCCATGCTATAATAATCTGAGATAGGCGCTTTTTATGAAATCTAGGGTTATAAAAATTTTTCTTCTTTCTATCGTCTTTTTAGTCGCCGGTATTTTCTATCAGCATCAAGTTAAACCTATATCTGCTCTTACGCCACCACCCACTACCGCTCCATCTCTAACTTGCGGCTCATCTCCAAGCGACGTGGTGTTGGTACTCGATCGATCGGGCAGCATGAAAGAAACAATTTCAGGAACTACTGGAACAAAAATGGCAAAAGCTAAATCTTCAGCAAGAAGATTTGTAGATATCTTAGCAAAAGACACTAGAAATCGCGTAGGGGTTTCCTCCTTCGCAACTGAAGCTACAATAGATAGAACTCTAACGAATAACTGGGAGTCTGCGAAAACTGAAATTGGCGCACTTGTAGCTGGAGGAGATACTTGTACAGAGTGCGGGGTTTTTAAAGGACATAGGAACATAGTTGAAAATGGAAGAACAAATGTTAAAAAAATTATCATTTTACTTACTGATGGAAAAGCAAATGTCATTCAAGGAAGCCCAAATAGAGTAAGTACTACGACTGCAGAGAATAAAGCCATTGCTGAAGCAAAAAACACTCATGACACTCAGGGAACGATAATTTTCACAATTGGAGTTGGAGATCAAATAAATGCTGACTTTTTACGAAAAATGGCTAGCGTGACTGGCGGAAGATATTATGCAAGCCCTACAAGCGATGATCTTAATAATATATATGACAAAATTTCACTAATCATTGCGAAAGGTTCAGTAAACGGAGTTGTGTTTAATGATGCAAATAAAAATGGCGCACTCGATTCTGGAGAATCAAATTTATCCGGATGGAATGTAGAATTAACAGTTCCAGGGGGAACAAAGAAAAACCTAACATCTGACGTAAATGGCGCTTATAGCTTCACTGGTCTTTGTGACGGATCATACTCTGTTAAACAAACCGTAAAATCAGGCTGGCAGCAAACTCTTCCTCTAAATAACGGTTCCTATGCCTTCAGCCTAACAAATGGAAATACTCAAACAAATAAAAACTTTGGTAATGCACAAATTCCTCCCACAAGCGGGCCTACTTGCACAGAAAATGCCGAAACTATAACTGTCGCTCCGGATAACGGAAATGGCGTAGGAAAACCTGGAGAGGAAGTCGTTTATACGGTTACTGTAAAAAATAATAATGTTAATTGCTCTGAGGTTACATATAATCTCTCTGCATCAATCTTGAATAACACAAACAATTCATGGACTTATAAATTTGACAAAACTTCTCTTGTGATTGCTTCGGGTCAAAGTTCGTCCACAAAACTTCGCGTTACTTCCCCGCTTAATGCACCAAATGGACCAAAAACAATTACGGTAAATGTCGTAAAACCAGGCGGCGCACAAAAATCAGTCAACACTATCTATAATGTTTTAGCTGATGAGCCTACTTCCTCTCCGTCTCCATCTTGCGTACAAAACACACCAACATTTAATGTTTCCCCAACCTCAGCAAGCCCTGATCCAAACGATGGAGGAGAAGCAGATTACGGAATTGAGATAGTAAATAATGATAGCGGCTCATGCCAACCCAGAACCTTATCTTTAAGCGCAGCTTTTCCTGGAAGCGGATGGACAGCTTTCTTCGGCAAGGACAGTCCTTTCGAATTAGCTAAAGGCGCAAAATTAATTACAAATGTTAGAGTTAAAGGACCTTCAAATCTTTCAACAAATTCATATAAAATTACCTTAACTCTTAAGAGCGGCAGCACAACAGCAGGAGTAAAAGAAATATATTATTTAGTCGGTGACGTTCCTACACCAACGTTTACTATCACTCCTACGCTTACCATTACCCCAACACCCACTAATACACCAGGGAGAACATTTATGAATCTTACACTTGGAATTGACGGAATCGGAACAACTCCTAGAATTCCAATCGGAGGAAATAAAAATCCTGATCACACTAATAGAAATCTGACGATAAAGCTTTATAACACTAATGACAATTCTAAATATGCAGAATTTTTCGAGCACACATTTACATATAATCCATCTTCTGAAAAATATGAGTCTCAAATAGAACTTCTGGGCGTAGGCCAAACTGGAAATTACAACCTCTATGTCCAGGGTCCAAGATATCTTTATAGCCAATATCCAGGATCAGTCGCTATAAATCAGGGTCAAACCGTAAATCTTAATTCTCAAAACTTCTATATGATCACTGGAAATATAAACAATTCTGATCTTTCTGAAAATAGAATAGATCTTATGGATTACAACGTTTTCATCTCATGCTCTATTTATTCTCAGGACACATCAGCTTGTGAACAAGATCCAAATAATCCTGAGAATTCAGATCTAGATGATAACGGAATTATTAATGAGGACGATTACACACTTTTCCTTAAAGAATTTGCAAACCAACAAGGTGTAATTTTACCTGAATAAGCTACAATGTAATGTATGGAAGATAATTCAAACAATATAATTAAGAAAAATAAATTAAACAAGACTTGGCTTCTTGTTGCTGGACTTGTAATTCTCACAGTAGTTCTTTTAGTCGTAAGTCTTACTTCAAAAAATTTCTCCCCTCTTAGATCCACACCTAAAGAAGTGAAGGTTGATTTCGCTCATACCTCACTTTTAGTTTCTGAGGACGTAAGACAGGCTCCGGACGGAGGGTTTGAAACTGATGTAATTATAAATACTTCTGAAGACGAAATAAGCGGCGCTCAAATTGAATTATCTTTTGATCCAAAAGCCCTAACAAATGTAGACATAAAACCAGGCACATTCATAAATAGCCCTGCAATTCTTATTAAAACAATTGATACAAAAACAGGCACAGTAAGATATGCAATTGCTATAAAACCAGGAGATAAAATGGTTAAGGGAGAAGGAGTAATTGCAACAATTAGCTTTAATAAAACTAACGCAGAAGAAACATTTATAAATTTCCTCCCCCAATCACAAGTCTCAACAACAGGACACAATCAGTCTGTTCTAAGAGAAACAATTTCAGCTGTTATAAACTTAGAGACCTCCTCAGGCCAATCCGGACAATAAACTAAATCAAGAGAGCACTTTCCCATCTATACAACTTATATCTATGCCTCCTTCCTAATCACCTGAAACTCTCTTTCCTGAGCTCCCTGTAAGATATCTCCGTTTACAATTCTAGTCCCAATAAAATCCTGCTTAAGAGATCTAAACGTAACATCTTGAACCGGCACTTGGGGATTGGTTCAGTAAAAAACTCAGCTAGTGGTGCATATCTAAAATTCTTAGACAAGAGTTGTTTTATTTCAGCTTGTGCTAACAATTTCTTCTCTATCAAGAGGCTTTTCTACTTCTAAGTCTTGTCCGCCTGGTTCTGACATGAGGAAATTATAACAAATTAGTTTTAGTTTCGGCACAAGTTATACCAAAAATCCAATAATGCATAAAGCGTTATAAAAACAGACACACTGGACAAATTCGCCAAAATACACTATAATTTGATCTTATTATTAGGTAAATATTGAAGATTTTAAGGCTAAATTGATATTTTTAGCTAACTTCTAAAGTACATCATTAAATAAAGTAATTTTATATTTTATAAGTATTATGAATACAAAGAAGTATTATTTGTTTTGTCCGGGTCCTGTTAACATTTCTCAAAATGTTAAAGAGGCAGTAAGACATGAAATTGGGCACAGGGAGATTGAATTCTCTCTTCTTCTCGCGTCAATTAATAAGAAGATTTTAAAGCTTTATCAAATTGAAAATACCCGTCTTTATCACCCTATAATGATAACAGGCTCAGGAACTGCTGCAAATGAATCTGTTTTATCTTCAATAGTCGGAGATTCAAATATTTTGATTTTATCTAATGGTGAATTTGGGGAAAGACTTTTTGAAATATCAAAGCTTCATAACGAAAATAGCCATATTCTTAAATTTGACTGGACACAGAAATTTGACATGAAAAAGATTGAAAAATATGTAAAAGACAATAAGATTAAAATAATAGCCATGGTTCACCATGAAACATCTACTGGAATGTTAAATCCTATAGAAAAAGTGGGTTCAATCGCAAAAAAATATGAACTTACCTACATAGTGGATTCAGTTAGTAGTATTGGCGCTGAAAAAATCGATATTGAAAAGTGTAATATTTCATTTATAGTAGGTACTTCAGGAAAAGCAATCGGCTCCTTACCAGGAGTCGGTTTCATAATTGGAAAGAAAAAAGAATTTAAAAAACTTAAAGATGTTAAGCCTAAAACCATGTATCTTAATCTCTATAAGCTATTTGAATACTCCATAAATCACCTACAAACGCCAAATACTCCAGCAGTTCAGCTTTTCTTCGCCTTAGAACAAGCGCTAGACAACATTCTACAAGAAGGGATTGAATATAGACTTAAGCATATTGCATTAATGACAAAAACTTTAAGAAAAGGCATGCAAGAACTTGGCCTTAGCTTCGTAATAGACGAGAAAGATATGTCATGTGTACTAACTACAGTAAAACTTCCAAAATATATAAGTTTTCAAACACTTAAACACAATCTAAGAGAAAGAAATATTATTATTTATAACGGCAAAGGCCCTCTTCTGAATAAAGCTTTTCAAGTTGGAAATATTGGCGCGATTGATAAAAATAACGTAGATTTTTTCCTGAATGAATTGAAAGAAATTCTTCTTCAGGCAAAAAATGAAAATAAGAATATTAGAAATATGCAGAAAATTAGATTTATTAAAAATCTGTCTACCGCACAATCACAAACAATAGGAGGACTATAAAATGTCCAACGATAAAACTCCAAGAATAATTAAGTCCACTTATTACAGCAACTGGGCAGATATTTTCGGTTACCCCCTAGCCTTCATAATTATGAATCAGCTTAAAAAAATTAGCTTCATAACCCCAAATATGGTTACACTTTTTTCTTTCGGATTATTCGTTTTTGGTTCAGCTTCTTTATTTCTAAATTATCCCTATCATCTTATACTTGCGGCATTTTTAATCGTTTCTGGATATATCGGAGACGACATTGATGGCCAGCTCGCAAGAGCTACGGGAAAATCTTCGAACATCGGTGACTTTTTAGATAAAGCTCTAGACATATTAAAAATATTTACAATTAACGCTTCCCTTGCATATGCGGTTTATTTGCAAACGGGAAATATTCTTTATATTTTCCTAGGATTTATTTCTGCATTTTTCTTTATGTTCCGTTATTACATAAAGCTCGAAGCTATGTTTTCAAGAATTACTAAAGACGAGAAATATTTAGAAAAATCTTCACAACGACAAAACGAGAAAGAAGCGGAGCTTTATGAGTATTTAAGTAAACTTAAACAAACAATTCCGGGTAAAGTTCAGGCAGTTTTAGTTAGAAATAGAACAATTTTATTAGCAGATGAAGCTGAATTTGCAGTTTTTACCGGAATTTTTGCGATCATTAATAGGCTAGATTTAGCTCTTTGGTATTTTGCGATATCTCAGGTAACAATCGGATTTTTCAGATTTTATGAAAGAGGAAATCAAATTAATTCGAATTCAAGCAAATTATTTTGGCCTTTAAGAAAATAGTATGACCCTCCTTCATTGCCTACTTCGCCGAAGTGGCTACGAAGGCCGAGAAAATTTCGGAAGGGTCATGCCTCCGAAGCTCCAAGTGAGTTTCGGAAAAATAAAATATGAACAATTGTTTAATTAGAAAGAACAGGAGCGAAGGGGCATGAAAGTAGTTTTATTAGCAGCAGGAATAGGTTCACGAATTAGACCGCTTACGGACAACAAACCTAAGGCTCTACTTGACGTTGCAGGATTTTCAATTCTAGAGCGGATGCTCACAAATGTAAGAAATGTCGGATTAAAAGACGTAGTAATAATATCCGGATACCTTGAAGAGCAATTAAAAACATTTGTTACTTCTAAATTTTCTGACTTAAATGTAAAATTTGTGAGAAATGACGTCTACAGCGAAACCAACACCGGCTATTCTCTCCTTCTAAGTCGGGGTTTTGTAAACGGAGATGATTTTGTGAAATTTGACGCGGATGTAATTTTTGAAGAAGAAGTACTCCGAAAACTAATTAATTCGCATTTTGAAACCGCACTTTGCATCGACACAAATATTCATCTTGATAAAGAAGAGGTAAAAGTCATAACAGATGCCTCAGGCATGGTCCTTCAGGTAGGTAAAAAACTGGATCCAAAACTGTGCAAGGGTGAATCAATAGGAATTGAAAAAATAGGCAAAGAAGCTGGAAAATTACTTTTTGAAGAATTAGAAAGACTCATGAAAGATAAAGCTAATTGGACTGAGTATTATGATGATTCGTACACTACACTAGTCAATAAAGGAATTAAATTCGGAGCAGTTAATATAACAGGATTAAAATGGGTGGAAATTGACACTCACGAGGATTACGATCGCGCTAAACAGCTTTTCTCTTAAGCAGAGGCTCTATAAAGTTCTACTTCTTCAAGAAATCTTCTACCTTTTCCTTCTGAGACTTTAATAAAGTCTTGAATTTGATCCGGCGTAGCCTCTTCAGCTCTAATACCGATTTCCATACTTACTTGTCCTGATTTCAATCCGAAATATGGAGCTGGAGCAATCAGCCTTGCGAATCTATGAAAATCAAATGTTCCATCATATAAATTTAAATGCCTGTCGCCTTCCCTTGCCCCATCCACAGTAGAATTATCTACCTCTCCAGTATTATCGTTCAAATGAAGAGCAACCGTTCTATCAGCTACAGCTTCAGCAAATTCCATGGCATCCGGCCCCAAATTAAGGTGTCCTGTGTCAATGCTTACTCCCAAAACATCTGGCCCATATTCTCTAAGGAGTCGCAGTATCATTCCGTGGTTTTCAAATTCTGGCCAATGAAGATTTTCAACAGCGATCAATACTCCCTTTTCGCCTGCATACTGTGTCATGAAATCCAAAGTACGTCTGTGAGCATTAAATCTAGCCTCAACCTCTTCAGGTGTTCCATGAAGCCCCATTGGATGAAATGTAACTACGCTTCCTTCTCCGCCAAGCGCTGCT